>JAFYMD010000062.1 GCA_017556785.1 Clostridia bacterium
GGGTCACGGTGCCATTTTGCACGGATGCACCATAGAAGACGAAGCCCTGATTGGCATGGGTGCCATTATTTTAAACGGCGCGGTCATTGGCGCAGGCTCCATTGTGGGCGCGGGCGCTTTGGTTACCGCAGGTACCGTATTACCCGAAAATTCTTTGGCGGTGGGTAGCCCTGCCAAGGTCATACGGCAGGTCACCCCCGAGCAACGTGCCGCCACGGTACAAAATGCCCTGCAATACGTAAAAGAAGCGGAAGAATACAAAAAAGAAGCTTAATTCCCTTGCATGAAAAACGACCTGCCATTGCAAAATGGCAGGTCGTTGATTTTTAGGCGGGATCGGTTTGTGGCACCGATGTAGGATGCACAAGTTCTTTCACGTATTCAATTCCCGAAGGATCGTCTAACTCATAAACAAATACATTGCTACGACGAGATGGATCGCTCACGTAGATTTTCGTGTCTTTGAGTAACCTCTCCTTTTCCAAATGGCAAATACTCCGCCAACGTGTTGTATGTGCTTGGGGGAGATTGAGAAAAAATTTCCCTTTACACTACTTCCCTATTTGTGGTATAATAAGATGATTTATTATATAACCTGGAGGAACGATGATGCCTTATTCCTTTTTTGCCATGCTCTTTCGCATGAAATACATTCACCGTTGGGCGCTGATGCGCAACACGTCGTCTGAAAACTTAAGTGAGCACGCCATGGAAACCGCCGCCATCACCCACGCCTTGGCAGTCATTCGCAACCGTCGGTTTGGCGGATCGTTGGACACCGGACGGGCGGCACTCATCGGATTGTTTCACGACTGCACCGAAATCATTACCGGCGATCTGCCTACCCCTATCAAATACCACGACCCTTCCATACAAGATTCCTATAAACAGTTAGAAACCGAAGCCGCCAAACGGATGCTGGCCATGTTGCCGCAGGAGATGCAAGAGGAATATTCTTCTCTACTGATTCCCCAAGAACAAGATAAAGAGCTGTGGAAGCTGTGCAAGGCCGCCGACAAGTTGGCCGCCTTGATCAAATGCATGGAAGAAGAAAAACTGGGCAACAAGGAATTTGAGTCGGCCAAACGTGCCACACTAACCAAACTGGAACAGATCGACCTACCGGAGTTGGCGGTTTTTATGGAGGAATATTTACCTGCCTTCGCCTTAACCTTAGATGAATTGAACAAAGGAGAATGACCCATGTCTTACGCGGATACCTTATTTATTGAAAATTGCAAAGATATTTTGGAAAACGGCGCATGGGACACCCACCTGCCGGTACGTCCCCGTTGGGAGGACGGTACCCCTGCCCACACGGTCAAAAAATTCTGTGTGGTCGACCGTTATGATTTACAAAAGGAATTCCCCCTCATGACCCTGCGCAAAACCAATTTCAAGGCCGCTATTGATGAAATTTTGTGGATCTGGCAAAAGAAATCCAACAACGTCAACGACCTGAACAGCAAAATTTGGGACTCTTGGGCAGACGAAACCGGCTCTATCGGTAAGGCCTACGGTTACCAAATGGGGGTCAAGCACATTTACCCCGAAGGAGAATTTGACCAAGTAGACCGCATTTTGTTTGACTTGAAAAACAATCCCGGTTCCCGACGGATCCTGTCCAACATTTACGTGCACCAAGATCTGCACGAAATGAATCTGTACCCTTGCGCGTACTCCATGACCTTTTCGGTCACCGGAGATCGCTTAAACGCTATTTTAAATCAACGTTCCCAAGATATGCTGACCGCCAACAACTGGAACGTGGTGCAATACGCCGCGCTGACCATGATGTTTGCACAGGTCAGCGGACTGAAACCTGGTGAATTTGTTCACGTCATTGCCGACTGTCACATTTACGACCGTCACGTTGACATGGTCAAGGAAATGCTGAACAAAGAGCCCTTCCCGGCTCCCAAGGTAACGTTGGATCCTACCATCACCGATTTTTATGATTTCACGGTGGACAGTTTCACCCTGGAAGATTACCAATACCACACCTTGGGACAAAAAGTTCCTGTGGCAATTTAACTTCGCGCATTTGGGAGGAACAACATGAAAAAAATCTCCATTACTTCTGCCTTGATTACGATCTGCTGTATTTTATTGGCAGTTGGGATCGTGTTATTGGTGATGGAATTGACCCAAACCAAACGAGATCCTTTGCTGGCGCAGATCGACCCCAATTTAAACGTAACGTTGGGCGAGTACGACCACGTAGCAGTAACGGTTGAGGTTGGGCAAATCACCGATCAAGTAGTAGAAAATGACATTTACCGTCGACAAGCCGAGGCTGCCCAAGTAGTGCCGGTCACCGACGGTGCCAAGCAAAACGACAACGTCACCCTCACCTTCACGGGAAGCATTGACGGTCAAGAAACCTTTTCCGAAACACAAACCAATTTTATTATCGGTTCTCAAAACAACGAGTTTCCCATAGAAGGGCTTTCGCAACATTTGCTCGGCGTAAAAGCAGGCGATGCCTTAACGGTCAATTTGACGGTGCAAGAAGAATACCCCATTCCTGAGTGGATCGGTAAAACCGTGGTCTTTGCCATTCGCATTGAAGCCATAGAACGCGCGTTGATTCCCGAATTGGACGATGCTTTTGCCAAAACCCAAGGGTGCAATACCGTAGCAGAATTACGAGCATTGGTAAAAAATCAATTACAAGTAATTCAGCAAGCCGCCAATCAAACAAACATTCGGGAACACGTTTGGCAACAAGCCAAAAAGAACATGATCCATCAAGAGGCTGAAGTTTCTGCCAAAGCCAATCAAAAGGCAAACGAGATTGTTACCGAATTAACCAATTCCGCCATGCAAGAAGGCTTGGATCTGCTGGGGTATGCGTATTTTGTGTTGGGATACCAAGCCGAAAACGAAGCAGATCTGACCGAACACATAGCACATACCGTAACCGAAGATCTGTTGGAAGATGCTTTTTTGGTGGCGTTGTGTCAAAAAGAGCAGATCATTTTGACCGATGAACGCTACACCGAAAAATTAAACGCCGATCTCAAGATCAATCACGATGCCGGATTTACCGATTACACCAAAGAAAACCTGATCGAAGACTACGGTTTAAACGATGAAACCGAGTTGAAATTGCATTACCTAAAAGAGTTGGCCATAGACCGTTTAATGGAAACCGCACAAGTTACCACCACCTTAGCAAAATAAGCAAAAAGAGAGATGTCCTTCATCACGAAAGACATCTCTCTTTTCATCATTTTACTGCTGGTTAAGCAAGGCGGGATCCATAGGCTCCACCACATAGGAATTGGTCCAAAATCCCGCTCGAATATACACCTTGGTATAGGCTTGGCGAACTTCGGGGGTCAAGGTGACCAACAAATCACGACATCGACGGCTCATGCCCTGCGCGCAATGGATTTGATGCGTACCGTAGGGCAAAGGAATGCACAACAATTCTCGGTTCCCGATATGGCCGTAGGGTTGACCGTTCACGTAGATGCCAATTCCGCCGGCGGCACCATAAAAAGAGCCTTGACGATACAAATAAATGCACCCTTCGGTAGGCAAATTCAACGGATTGCGGCAAGAGGGACACGCCGCTGTATTGGCATCAATATTGCTCACATGACCACAGGTCGGACATTTTACCCGTAATTTTGCTATCACAAAAACAGCCCCTTTCCCATATAATATTGCGATTATTTATATTTTACATGGTTTCCGACGCATTTGTCAATCCTTTGCTTGTATCTTTTTCAAAAAAATGGTATACTAATCATACAGTAAAAATAGGTTGGTGATGTTTATGGCAATGATTGGCGGGTTGGTTTTGCTGTTGGTGTTCGGCGGCGCTTCTTACTACGTTGCATTTCGTCTGTTTTGCGCTTTGCGCACGGTAAAAAGCAATTTGAAATTTCGTTGGTTTTTGGTCGGTGCGATTGTGTCGGGCTTGCTGTTAATGTTGGGGTTTGCCCGCTCCATGTTACCTTTGTCAGAAGGAATCAAAGCCGCTTTAAAACTGTTTAACGCATATTGGATGGGTATATTTATTTATTTGTTTTTGTTTGTTTTACTCACCGATTTGGTACTGTTAACGGCTGCCGCCATAAAACGCTTTGCCAAGCGTACACCACCCAAAAACTTTCGTATATGGGTTATGGGTGTGGCTATGGTGCTTGCCGTAGTCACCTGCTTTTATGGTTTTTGGAACGGCATGGCGATTTCGCACACCACCTACACCGTTTCGATTTTTGCAAACCAACAACACTCCCCCATTCACATGGTACTCATCAGCGATCTGCACTTGGGTGCAGTGGGCTCGGAAACCCGTCTGACCAAAGCGGTCGACGAAATCAACCGACTGAAACCCGATTTGGTTTGTATTGCGGGGGATTTGTTTGACAACGACTTTAACGCAATTGAAAATCCCACACAGGTTGCGCGGGATTTGGCAAGTATTTCTGCTCCCATGGGGGTTTATGCCTGCTTAGGCAACCACGATTCAGGCGACACCACCCGTCAAATGGAACGGTTGTTGCAACAGGGTAACGTGACCCTGTTGCAAGACGAATACGCGGTCATAGACGATCGTTTGGTACTTGCCGGTCGCAAAGACCAAAC
>JAFYMD010000063.1 GCA_017556785.1 Clostridia bacterium
AGTTGCCGACGTACACCCGCTCGGTCTCGCCCCCATGAGACAATGACAAGGTTTGCCGTTGCCACTGCTCCAAACCATGAATCAAAAGGCGAAATACCGATGTGTTCGGTAATCCGTTTTCCAAAGTCCGTTCCAAATCGGCATATTGCAATTGTACAAGACCATTTTTTTGCACAAAGGTAAGCCCCGCAAGCACAGCAGGCTCTTGAATCGCCAAATCATAGCAAGCCGGCAATTCTTGGGTCAGTCTTCCCGCCAACGAAATTTGGTCACAACAAAGCGTTACTTGACAATGCCATGGCAAGGTCATGGAAACGACCGTTTTCGGCGGTTGACTGCAACCGCACAAGCCAAAACAAACAAAAAGCAGCAACAAAGCCCATTTTGTTGCTGCTTTTTTTCCTATTTTCACACCATCACCGCTTACTCTTCAAACTCAAGAAAAAGCGAAGGTAAGACTTGCACCAAATCACCGGGAAGCATGGCACGCTGTGACAAGCGGCTTGATACCATTTCCCCTGCTTTGCCATGCAACCAAACGGCCGTACATGCCGCGTCAAAAGGCTCTACTCCTTGGGCAAGCAACGAAACCAACATACCTGCCAGCACGTCACCGCTCCCCCCTTTTGACAATCCGCTGTTGCCGGTAAGGTTAACCGCCATACGACCGTCAGGCGAGGCAATGACCGTCCCTGCTCCTTTTAACACCGTGACCGCACCGTAAGTGTCGGCAACCTGTCGCGCCGCACCAAATCGATCAGCTTGCACAAGGGAAACGTCTTGCCGCATAATACGAGCCATTTCAACGGGATGAGGCGTCAACACGGTAGCCCCTTCTCTTTTCTTTAATACATCCATATGCAAAAGCAACGAATTTATGCCATCGGCATCCAGCACCAACGGACCGTTATATTGCTCGGCAACGCCATAGCAAACCCGCGACGTAAAAGGCGTATTGCCCAAACCGCATCCCACAAGCATGGCGGAAGCATCCATTCCCAGTTGTACCACCGAAGCAGGTTGGTCGCTTGGCTGATAAATACGGTATACCCCCTCCGTGGCAGAAGACGCCACCAAGGGATAAATTTCATTCGGAACAATCGGGATCGCCAAGCCCACACCGCAACGCAAACAGGCCGCTACCGAAAGACTCGCCGCCCCACTCATTCCTTTACTGCCCACCAACAAAGCCGCTTTTCCATACGTTCCTTTGTGTGTGTCGCCTTGCACGCGCACCAAACGTTCGGCAACAAACGCACGATCGATCACAAGAGGGGCACAAGAAGGATGCCACGCTATGCCGATATCCCCTACTAAGATCTCACCGCAACATGCGGCACCGGGGTACAAAATATGACCGTATTTGTAGGCGTGGAAAGAAACGGTAGTTTGGCAAGTGGGGGTACCGTCGGCAATCTCACCATTGTCAGCGTTGACCCCCGAAGGCAAATCCAGCGCTACCATGGTTTTTTTCATTTGCATACTATAACCCAAAAGTTCCTTGGCACACCCCGGCAATTGTCCGTGGAATCCGGTACCGAACACACCATCTACCACCAAGACACTTTCAGCAATCAAATTGCGGGCAAAATTAATTTCGGTTTGACCGTCTACAACCATAACGTTGAGCGAGCGCAACCGCTCGTACATTTCCACGGCACAATCGGTACGAGGCGCACCGCACACCAGCACCACAACGACCTTCATTTGTTTTTCCGCCAAGCGACGTGCCACCACAAAGCCATCACCGCCGTTGTTGCCGCAACCACACAAAACCACCGTTAACCCCTGCTGTGCCGCCGGGTATTTGGTTTGGATTCGACGAGCGGCAAAAGAGCCGGCATTGTCCATCATACGCAAATAAGACAAACCGTTTTGCGAAGCTTGTTCTTCCGCTTGTTTCATTTGTTCTGCCGTTAAGACGACCATAACGTCACTTCCTTTTTTACAAAAAAAGGCTGTTGCTCAACAACAGCCTGAGAGATTATCCAAATCGACGAGCTTGTAAATTACGGGGCAAGGATTTTTGCACCGCAGTCAATACCTTTTCACCGGGTTGAAATACCACCAACACCCGTCCCTTAACAGGATGACGGAAGGTGGCAGAATAGATTTTGTCTTCTGCGGCAGGGTCCGCAACCGCCATAACTACCTTATCATAATTTTTCAGGTCATTTCCGCCCAAAGAGCCTGTTACCTCTTGAAAGGTGTCAAAGGTGTTGACCTCCACCGAAATCAACCGCTTACGGTCACTGCGATTGGTGATTTTGTCCACGTCCAGCAACCCGTTGGTTACGGCATATTCATACTCCACGTTAAATTTGGCAGACAACTTCATAACGCCGTAAATCACACCAATCGCGCCCAAAAACGCCAATGGCAGATACACACGGCTAAGCAAAGCAAACCAAATGAGCAACATGGTGATCAACCAGCCAAACAGCCACAATCCCAAAACCGTCAACCATTCGGTGGCAGTTTTTTTCTTTTTTACGATTTGTTCACAAAAAATATCCATAACTTACTCCAAATTATCATTTTAATTCATTATACACCACATCAAGTCAAAATGCAAACAAAAAGCACAAAATATTGAAAATTATTCTTCCGATTCTACGGGGACGTAGTGCAAGGTGAATTTTCCCGTAACCGGATTGGCTTGATCATAGTCCACAAACACGCCTTGCAACGGTCGATACAACAGCGCCGTTCCGCGAGGAAGATTGGGGTGAGGCGCAGTGGTCGGGTTTTTGCGCAAAGCAGAACGAAACGCCTTTAACCGCGAATCCGGCACTTGCAAAAACTGTGGCAGTTTGCCGCCTTTGACCGATTCCAACCAGTCGCATACCATTGCGTCACGCAATTGATCGGCAGGCACCCCCAAGGTTTGAGCAAAGTCATAAAATGCTTGTGCCACCTTTTCCAAAGAGGCTCCCGTGGGAGACTCAACCCATTTTCCAAAGGCAAAAAACAGATCATACGGTGGTTGTTTGGTCTGTTCCAACACCAATTGCAAACTGCGGCTAAAGCGGCCACTGTTGTACAAGCGGTCAATCGCCCATTCTGCCAAATGCAACTCCTTTAGTTGTGCCTCGGTTAACCAAGGGGTTTCGATCACTTCATAAGGCGGTTCGACGTGGAAACGGCAAGGGTACCGACAAGGATCTTCTCGCATGGGAGCGCCGTGAATCAATTTTAAAAAACCCAATTGCAACATATGCGCACCCAAGCGATAGGCTTGGTTTACGCTTTTTTGAAACGTAAGGTAGTCTTCCAACGGCAACCCGGCAATCAAATCGATATGCACGTGAACGTTCCCGCATGCCAACAATTGTCCCACCATATGGGTCAATTTGTTCAAATCGGTCTTTCTACGAATATACGCCAGCGTTGGTTCATGAAAACTTTGAATTCCCACCTCAAACTGCATAGAGCCAATCGGTGCCGACCGAATGATGGCAATGGATTCCTCGTCTAACAGATCCCCGGCAATTTCGAAATGAAAACAAACACCGGACGGAATGGCAGACCCATAGTTGTCTATAATAAATCGCCACAATTCCTTGGCGCGGTTTCTGTGAGCGTTAAAGGTACGATCCACCAGTTTCACGGTTTTGGTACCGCTGTTTGCCAATAATAAAAGCTCCCGCTTGGCTCGCTCTATGGGAATAAACTTTAACTTACCGCAACGAGCAGACAAACAGTACGCACAGGCATAAGGACACCCGCGAGAGGTTTCCAGATAAGTAATTCTCCCTTGCAACCCACTAAAATACTCGTCACAATAGGGAGAAGGAGGTTCTTCGGTCAACGGTTCGGGCGGCAAGGCAACCGTTTGCTCCCTTTGCCGATAGGTTACTCCTGCCACCATAGGCGGTTGTTGATGCAATACCGTGTTGCAAAGCAACGCAAAAGACCGCTCGCCCTCCCCTGTCAGTACAAAATCCACACAAGGGTTTTCCTGTAACACCATGTTGGCACAGTAGCCTACCTCGGGACCGCCCAGGGCAATTTTCACCTGCGGTAGTGCTTGTTTGACCAAGCCTGCCAATTCCCGCACGTGGGTAATGTTCCATATATAACAACAAAATCCGACCAAAGCGGGCTTTGGGGCTATGATTTGTGCGGCAACGTGAACCGGGTCTTGATTGACCGTGCCTTCGATTACCGACACCTGCAACGCAGGGTCCCCGTATTGCACCACCCCTGCCCGCAAGCACCATGGTGCCAAAGAAGAATGGATATATTGTGAATTTAGCGAACAAATAACAACTTGCATGAGAATAACACATCCATATTCTATTTTTACTCTAAACTTTTTTTGTACTTATGGGGAGTCACCCCATATTTCCGTTTAAACAATTGTATAAAATACGAATAATTGTTAAATCCCGCATCAAAACAAACTTCGGTCACACTTTTTCCCTTAACCAATAATTGAATGGCATAAGCAAGTTTTCTGTTTTGAATGTACTCATAAACCGACGTACCCACTTGCCGTTTAAAGATGCGGGCAAGATAGGAGTTACTGATATGCAATTGTTTTGCCAAAGTTTCCACATTTTGCAGTTCGGCAAACTGCTTTTCGATCATTTCCAACGCCATGCTGACAATGGGCGAATAATTTCCCGCGCCCTGCTTGCCAACCGCAACAGTATAGGATTCGGAGATGATCGCCAAGCTTTTCAGACATGCCGCCAAAAACAAGCCCGCCGCTTCGGGGGCATCGCTTTGGCTGTAATCGGCCGCCTTTTCCAACGTATGCAACAAGCGACCAACTTGGTGGGACGGCAGTTGCAACACGTTTTTTTCAAACATTTCACGATGAATGAACATGCTGAGATAACTTTCTTCGGCACCTTCAAACAGATTTTTCACGTAGTCAAAATCGAACCACAGCACGTAGCGCTCGTATTCCTCTGTGCCGGTTACAAACATTTTATGAACTTCCCCCGGTTTGCAGGTCACTACGGTCCCTCGCTTGGAAAAATACACCTGCTCCCCGATATACAGTGCGGTTTTTCCTTCTACATGAACCAAAATCTCGCATTCCGGTATCGGTGTTTCATCCCAACAATAACCGTAGCGTTGTTCCCGCACATGATTCAAATGAAACGGCGCATAGGGTTTCCCGTCTCTTTGCGCTTGAATCGACATGATCTTTTCAAATTGGTTGTCCATTCTTCGTCCTCCCGCTTCACGATTACGATAAATTTACAATAAAAGGCACGGTCGTCTAACCATTGTATTATACAAAGCAAACGTCATAAAGTCAATGTTTTTCAAGCTTTCTTTTGCATTTGACGCCATTTTTTATGCGTTTTTACGCTTTTATCAAAAGCGGTAGTTTGTTTTTTCGCCTCACTCGAATTTGTTCAGCAAATTAATATTATATGCAATGAAAAATCATAAGAACAATGTTTTCCCAATCGCAAAAATGCTATGATAAATATAACCCAAAATAACCGGTTGGGAACAAAGATTTTAGGAGGATATAACCTATGAAAAAATTGCTATGCTTCGTTTTGGCACTTGCCGTGATTGCCTCGTTTGCAACCATGTTTACTGTTTCTGCCGAAGAAACTTCGCCGGAAGGTGCCGAAGAACTCAAATTTGTCGTGGACGGTAAGTTGGATAAATACTATCGTAGCGACGAGTGGGCAATTGCAAACCATTGCTATTATTATTTCGAGGACGATACCGATCCCAACTCCATGTTTGTTTATTCTCGTGATTTCAACGTCGGCATGGGTGAATTGGTTTTGCCTGAATTTTTTGAAGAAGTAAAAGTCAAAATTTATGCCGCATATGACGATACCTATGCTTATTTCTTTGTAGACGTTGACGACCCTAACATTATCGACCACAAGCTCAACGATGACGGAACCAGAAATGAATTTCATCAACAAATGGAAAACATCGATTTTTACATCGACACCGACCCTATGTCCTGCACCGGTCACTTCTACACCAACGAAGGCAGCGACATTGATGCCGACACCCACTTCCGTTTGATGGCTCACAACTTGGCCGTTACCGACACCCAAGGTCACAATAACAAATACATCTTTGCCGATCAACCTTTGTTGGATCCTGCCGGCAACAAAAGTGCCGACAA
This sequence comes from Clostridia bacterium, assembly GCA_017556785.1. GTDB lineage: Bacteria > Bacillota > Clostridia > Oscillospirales > Acutalibacteraceae > UMGS1484. Next base: position 6,119 of record JAFYMD010000063.1, read on the forward strand.
CTATTTCAAATGCAGTGACAACATGGTTGCTACCAAAAAATTTAACCGTCAAGGCAAACAAATCGGATATACCTGCGAGATCCGTGTTCCCTTGGCTCACAATTACGAAGGATATGAAAACTACAGCTCGTTCTACTATAACATTGCCGTAACCAACTCTGCCACCGAAATGGATGAATTGGCCGCCGCAATTGCCGTAGGAGATCGTTGGTGGTTGGCTTATGACAGCGGTGCCACCGTTACTTATGACACCTCCAAGCCCAACCCCTTCTTCTACCCTGCCGACGAAGACCAAAACAAAGCCGATATCGTTTCTGCTTTGATCAACGACCTGACCGATCCCGATGAAATCGAGCTTTGGGAAGACTATGACGTTTGGGAAAAAATTGAAGCTTACGAAGCGTTGACCGACCGTCAAAAATCCTTGGTTGATCCCGCCGCTTATGAAAAACTGAAGGCTTGCGCCAGAGTGCTGGACATTGACTGGCCCAAGGGTGCTCTTGACCAAGTACAAGCCGATCTGGTTATCGAAAAAATTGATGCTCTGCCTGCTACCGAAGAAATCACCTTAGACCACAAAGATGCCGTTAGCGATGCTCGTATTGCATACAATTCTTTGACCGATGAACAACAAGCGTTGGTTACCAATTTAGACAAGTTGGTTGCCGCCGAAGCTGCAATTAAGGAATTGGGTCCCGACGTGATCTTCGGTGACGTAGACGGTGATGAAAAAATTACCGCTACCGATGCTTTGGAAGTACTGAAAAGCGTAGTTGGTAAGACAACCTTTACCGATGACCAAAAAGTCGCCGCCGATGTAACCGGTGACGGCAAAGCCGATGCCGCCGATGCTTTGGATATTTTGAAAAAGGTTGTTGGCAAAATTGACCGCTTTGCAGTAGAAGCGTAATTTCTCTTTACCTCTTTAATAAATTGTGAAGCCGTCGATGGAAACATCGGCGGTTTTTCTTGCTTTTTTTCCGTTTTTCTTGTATGATAAATACAAGAATCAATTGGGAGATGAGAACATGAATTCCTTTCAATATTATACCCCCACCAAAGTGGTATTTGGCAGTGACACTCACCTACAGGTTGGCAAGCTGATCAAAGAACAAAATTGCCGCAAGGTATTGCTTCACTTTGGGGGGCAAAGTGCCCGTCGTTCGGGACTGTTAGACATTATTGAAACTGCTTTGCAAGCTGAAGGAATTGACTACGTCACCTTAGGTGGTGTGGTACCCAATCCTCGCCTGTCCTTGGTGCACCAAGGTATAGCCTTATGTAAACAAGAACAAGTCGACTTTATTTTAGCGGTTGGCGGCGGTAGTGTCATTGACTCGGCAAAAGCCATTGGCTACGGTGTGACAAACGATGGGGACGTATGGGATTTTTACGACCGCAAACGACATGCCACCGCTTGTTTGCCGATTGGTGTGGTATTAACCATAGCGGCAGCAGGTAGCGAAATGAGTGATTCCTCGGTCATTACCAAAGACGAGGGTGGTATAAAACGAGGGTACAGCAGTAATTTGTGCCGTCCCAAATTTGCGGTGATGAATCCCGATTTGACCATGACCTTGCCCGATTACCAAACCGCTTGCGGGTGCACCGATATCCTCATGCACACCATGGAACGGTATTTTACCAACGGCGGTCATATGGAGTTGACCGACACCCTTGCCGAAGGGTTAATGCGTACGGTAATGAAATATGGGTTGGTATTAAAAGATGACCCCCAAAACAAACAAGCCCGCCACGAAATCATGTGGGCAGGCAGTCTTTCGCACAACGGTCTGACCGGATGCGGCAACGCAGGCAACGATTTTGCTACCCACGGGTTTGAACATGAGTTGAGCGGTATGTTTGACGTTGCTCACGGCGCAGGCTTAGCGGCGGTTTGGGGCAGTTGGGCACGGTACGTTTGCGACAATTGCTTAGACCGTTTTTATCGCTACGCGATCAACGTAATGAATGTTACCGACGGCGACCCCAAAGCAGTAGCTTTGGCGGGTATAGAAAAAACCGAAGCGTGGTTTCGCGCCATTGGCATGCCGACCAATATCAAAGAATTGGGGCTGTCTCCCACTCCCGCTCAGGTAGAAGAATTGGCAGAAAAATTCAGTATTGCCTGCGGTGGCAAAAAAGGCTCTGCCATGGTGTTGCAAAAAAATGATATGTTGGCAATTTACCAAATGGCTTTATAGTCAATTTACCCATCTTTTCATAAAATCCTAAGCAACTTGCTTAGGATTTTTCTTTTGTAATGATTTACAATACAATCACTAGTAATGATAGAAAGGATCTGATTCAAAATGAGTGATCTCTCTGTCCCCCAAACAAGCGGTGGACAAGCCCCCAAGA
>JAFYMD010000064.1 GCA_017556785.1 Clostridia bacterium
GCCCAGTTCTTTTTCGGATACGAGAGACAAAGCCCCAAGGACGATAAGTTCTTGGGGCTTACTTTTTCCCTATTACCTCTTCACTCTTACCTCAAAAAAGTCCTTGGGGCTTTGGGAAGTAATAAGTAAGAAGTAAGAGGTAATAAGTATTTTTCGCAAGGCTTTGCCTTGCTCTTTTCAACTAATCCGTAGCGGTACAAGTATCGGTGCAAATATTCGTGAAGCGTTTTCGGACACGAATGACAAAAGTAACGGCATATTGAATGCTATACAATGTTTCTATTGATTTTTCCACCACTTTTGTGCTATCATGAACCCAAGGGGTGACGATATGTTTGAAGAAATGCTTGAGGTTGCAAGAAATAAGCTTGCGACCATAAATGAAATCGTTGTTGGGCTGCCTGAACCGCAGGTGACCGTTCTTTTAACCGATAACGATAATATCTACGTAGCTGTTAATGATGTTGATGGATCGATCTGCAACGAATTGAAACGAAACAAAAGCACCAAGATTGTAAAGATGCTAACTCTGTGGAAAGCGGGCGACGTCGACCTGGCCTCCTTTGTTTTTCGAAAAGCGATTTTAGATATGGATGAAGATAATATCAACACCTGTATTTTATTGTGCGGCAACGGTGGATACGTGGTCAAAACGTTACCAGAAACGTTATGCTGATTTATGAGTTGAACAAAAAAGAACGCACAGATGTGCGTTCTTTTTTGTTGTTTATGATGATAGCGTTAGGCTAAGCATAAAATTCGTTTGGCGTTGTCTTGTAAAATCAATTGATTTTCGTTTTCGGTCAATCCCAACCCAAGGAAGCGATTTAGTTCAAATTTAGGATTCCACATGGGGTAATCGCTACCAAACAGCATTCGCTCGGCACCGTAAATATGAATCAGTTCTTTCATGCGGCGAGGACCTAACGTAAACATAGAACTGGAGCAATCCATGTAGCATGTTTCGTTTTCCAAATACTCCAAAGCCATGTCGGGAATTGACCAACCGCCAAAATGTGCGGCGATTACGGTCAAGTCGGGGAAGTTGTGCAACAAATGTACCAAACGGTAAGGATGCGAGTTGTCATAACGATAGTCCCCGCAATGAATCAGCAAGGGGAGTTTGCCACGGAATAAATCGCATATGGCATATAGTTTTGGATCATCAATGTTGAATCCCTGCGTTTCGGGATGGATTTTTATGCCTTTCAGCCCTGCATCTAAAATAGATTGAATGACTCCTTCGGGATCTTCCATGTCGGGATGAATGGTACCAAATCCATAAAACTCGTCATATTGTTCCACTTCGGTTTGAATAAATTTGTTAATGACCGGCACGTGTTTTGGCACCGTTGCTACCGAATGAACCACAAATTTGTCAATGCCGGCATCGGCACCGATATCGATTAAAGTTTGAGGCAAGCCGTCGCTGGCCATAGTTACGTTGTAAAATTTACCCACGTTTTCTACCGCAGCAGTGGCAATTTTTTCGGGGTAAATATGAGCGTGAAAGTCAAAAATTTCCATAGTGCAAGACTCCTTTGTGGTGTATTATAGCACAATTCTTTTTTTGATTCAATCAAAATGGTTGAAAAAAATTTATTCTTACGATATAATGATAAAAAATGTGAGGTGTTTAACATGAATATTCCAAGATCACAACATCCCAAACCCCAATTTTGTCGTAGTACTTGGCAAAATTTAAACGGGGAGTGGCAATTTGAAATTGACCACGGCAAGACGGGAGAAGCTCGCGGATTGCATTTAAATGATGCAGTTCTTGCCAAAACGATCGTAGTGCCGTTTTGTCCCGAGTGTAAATTATCGGGCATAGAATATACCGATTTTATGGCAAGCGTTTGGTATAAGCGTGCCGTAACCATTACCAAAGAGCAATTAAGCGGTCGCGTGGTATTGCATTTTGGTGCGGTGGATTATGAATGCACCTTGTACGTAAACGGACAAAAAGCCGGTGTTCATAAAGGCGGTTACATTTCGTTTTCTTTTGATATTACCGATTGGTTGGTAGAAGGGGAAAATATTTTGACGGTGTATGCTGTCGACGATACCCGCAGTCGCTTGGTACCCAGCGGCAAGCAAAGTGACCGATATCAAGGATATGGGTGTTTTTATACTCGCTCTACCGGTATTTGGCAAACGGTTTGGTTGGAATTTACGCCGAAGACTTACGTGAAATCGGTGAAATTCTATCCGCAGCCGGAAACTTCTGACGTTAAGATGTCAGTACAATTGGTAGGTAAGGCTGATTTGCAGATTTCGGTAACCTATGACGGTCGCCCTATGGGAAACGCCCAACAGAGTGAGGCAAGCGGAAATCTTACACTATGTATTCCGCTTACGGAAGCTCACTTGTGGGAAGTGGGACAGGGTCGCTTATACGACGTCGCGATTTCCTTTGGTGAAGATATGGTCACCAGCTATTTTGGCTTGCGATCGGTGGGATTTGATGACAAAAAATTCTTGCTTAACGGTAAGTCGGTGTTTCAACGTCTCATTTTAGACCAAGGGTATTATCCCGACGGTATTTATACCGCCCCTGATGACAAAGAATTGGAAAACGACGTGCTTCGTTCTATGGCTATGGGTTTTAATGGTGCACGGTTGCACCAAAAGATTTTCGAAGAACGCTTTTTGTATTATTGTGACAAGCATGGTTACCTTGTTTGGGGAGAATATCCCAGTTGGGGGGTTACCAATGGAAATCCGAGTGTATTACATGCCTTTTTAAGCGAATGGCTGGAAACCATCGACCGTGATTTCAACCATCCCTCTATTATTGGGTGGTGTCCCTTTAACGAAACCGACCCGGGTCAAAATCGCGATACCATACGCTTGGCTTACCGCACCACCAAGGCTCTTGATCCCACTCGTCCTTGCATCGATACCAGCGGCTATGTACACGTGGAAACTGATATTTTCGATTTACATGACTATGACCAAAATCCGGAAACTTTTACCGCTCGTTATGAGGGTTTTAGCAAAACAGGGCAACTGGAACAACCCGGCCACAGCAAACCTTTGCAAACCTACGAAGGGCAACCTGTTTTTATCAGTGAATACGGTGGCATTCGTTGGACAAACGATACCTCCGGTTGGGGATATGGTGAGGGGCCGAAATCCAAAGAAGAATTTTTAACTCGGTTTAAAGGGCTGGCTGACGCCCAATTAGACAATCCCAACTTTTTTGCACTCTGTTACACCCAATTAACCGATGTAGAAATTGAGCAAAACGGATTGTATACCTATGATCGCATTCCGAAATTCAAACCTGAGGAAATTGCACCCATCATTTCTCGCAAGGCTGCCATTGAAGACTAATTGATTGAAACTACTGCTTGAAAAATCAAGCAGTAGTTTTTTGGTATATCGTCCTTGATGCTTGCATATAGATTAACAAAGAATATAAGGAAACGAGGACGAGCGAATGACAGATACAAGTATATATAGCGATATTGCCAAACGGACCGACGGTAACATTTACATCGGAATCGTTGGCCCGGTACGCACGGGAAAATCCACGTTGATCAAGCGCTTTATGGATACTATGGTAGTGCCAAATATAGAAGGCGAATATCAACGGGAACGTGCGATTGACGAATTGCCGCAATCTGCGGCAGGGCGCACTATTATGACAACAGAACCAAAATTCATTCCCGAGGAAGCGGTAAAGATCAGTTTAGACGGTACCGGTGAGTTTTCGGTACGTATGGTAGATTGTGTTGGGTATATTGTTCCCAGTGCGTTGGGTTATATCGAAGAGGATCGTCCCCGTATGGTTAAAACCCCATGGTTTGAGGAAGAGATTCCTTTTAACATGGCGGCGGAAATCGGTACACAAAAGGTGATTTCGGAACATTCTACCATAGGCATTGTGGTGACGACTGACGGCAGCATCAGCGATATCGAGCGAGGGGAATACGAAGAAGCCGAAGAACGCGTAATCAAAGAATTGCAAGAAATCAATAAACCGTTTGTTGTTCTACTAAATTGTGTTGAACCAACTTGCGAGAGTTCTATTGCCTTGGCATCTTCCTTGAGCGAGAAATATGGAATCCCCGTTTTGCCGGTAAACTGCTTGGAGTTGGACGAAGACTATATCAGAAAGATTTTGTCAACAATTTTGTATGAGTTTCCTGTACAAGAAGTTTGCATTCAATTGCCGGAATGGATCAAAACCTTAGACATCACTCATTGGTTGAAACAAGACATATATTCTGTTCTGCGTCGTACGGTTGATCAGATCCACAGTATCCGTAGGTTAACGATTTTGGAGCAAGCACTAAAAGACAGTGAACACGTGTTGTTTGCCAATCTGCAGTCGATAGAGTTAGGGAGCGGGCGTGCGGTGGTTCAAGTCGGCTTGCAAAGTGACTTGTTCTATAAAATTCTTTCGGAAGAAACCGGACTGGAAATTTGCAGTGAAGAAGGACTCATGGGATGTTTGATGGAATTGGCAGACACCAAATTGAAATATGAAAAGGTGCGTTCTGCATTAGAAGATGTAGAGCGGGTCGGATACGGAATCGTTATGCCAGAAAAAGAAGAAATGACGCTGGAAGAACCGGAAATTATGAAACAGGGTGGTCAGTATGGGGTGCGTCTAAAAGCAAAAGCACCGTCTATTCATATGTTGCGTGCCGATATACAAACCGAAATCACACCGGTAGTAGGCTCCGAAAAACAATCAGAAGATCTGGTACGGTACTTGCTTTCAGAGTTTGAGGATGACCCCGGACAAATTTGGGATTCTAACATTTTCGGTAAATCCCTTCACGATTTGGTTAATGAAGGGTTACATGCCAAACTTTCACGTATGCCACAAGATGCCCGCAACAAGATCCAAGAAACGATTAGCCGAGTGATAAACGAGGGCTGTAGCGGACTCATTTGTATTATTTTGTAAAAAAAGCGGTCGGTATTTTTACCGACCGCTTTACTGTTATATTGGTTATACGTTAAAACGGAACAAAACAATGTCGCCGTCTTTCATAACGTATTCTTTCCCTTCGGAACGAACAAGCCCTTTTTCCTTGGCGGCAACCATAGAACCAAGTTCCATGAATTCATCGTAACCGATGACCTCGGCACGAATAAAGCCCTTTTCAAAGTCGCTGTGAATTTTGCCTGCGGCTTGCGGTGCTTTGGTACCTTTTACAATGGTCCAGGCGCGCACTTCGGGTTTGCCGGCAGTCAATTAAGAAATCAA
>JAFYMD010000065.1 GCA_017556785.1 Clostridia bacterium
AAGTGTTAACCCGTAGAGGTGACCACGGCCATACCGCTGAAGATTGGAATACCTTAATCGAATTTTGTGATTCTGTTTTTAAGGAGTAATTTTCATGAAAATTGCAACATCCATTACCGATTTGATTGGCAATACCCCCTTGTTGCAAGTGGGTCGATTTGCCAAGCAACACGGGTTGCAAGCCACTTTGCTTGCCAAGTTAGAATCTTTTAATCCCGCAGGCAGCGCCAAAGACCGAGTGGCGTTGTCTATGATTGAGCAAGCGGAAGCCGACGGTTTGTTGCACCCCGATAGTACCATTATAGAGCCTACCAGCGGCAACACCGGCATTGGTCTTGCTATGGTGGCGGTAACCAAAGGGTACAAGGTAATCTTAACCATGCCCGACACCATGAGCAAAGAACGGCGAGATTTGTTGGCGGCTTACGGCGCAACCTTGGTGTTGACCGACGGCAAATTGGGCATGAACGGTGCCATTGCCAAGGCAAAGGAATTGGCCAATGCCTTTGGGAACAGCTTCATTCCCTCTCAGTTTGAAAATCCTGCCAACCCTATGGCACACTATACCACTACGGGTCCGGAAATCTGGCGGGACACCGATGGTAAGGTTGACATTTTTGTGGCAGGAATCGGCACCGGCGGTACCCTTTCGGGTGTGGGGCGCTATTTAAAAGAGCAAAATCCCAATCTGCAGGTCATTGGGGTAGAACCTGCCGATTCTCCTTTGCTCACCGCAGGTGTGGCAGGCCCCCACGGACTGCAGGGGATCGGCGCGAATTTCGTGCCGAAAACCCTGGATACTGACTTGTATGACCAAGTGATGACCGTGACCACAAAGGAAGCCTACACCGCCGCAAAGGCCTTTGCCGCAAGCGAAGGAGTGTTGTGCGGAATCTCGTCGGGTGCGGCCTTGCACGCCGCCGTGCAGATCGCCCTTGATCCCCAAAACCAAGGCAAAAATGTTGTGGTGTTACTGCCTGACACCGGGGAACGGTATCTTTCTACGGGATTGTTTGCTGCCCAATCATCTGAAAAATGACAAACAGAAAAAGCAGGTTGCCGTATGTGTTGCGACCTGCTTTTTTCGCTCAACACGTTTATCATACCACAATGCCAATAAAATGTCAAGATGGCAAATTAACAAAATATTTTGTGAATTCTTTGGCGGTTTTGCGAATAGACAAATGCGAGTTTGTCCGCTATAATAAAACCAACCTAAAGAGAGTCAGATAAACAAAGCCGAAGGAAAACGTTTAGGTGTTCGGCAAATACAAAAGAAAGGACTGATTCCAATGGTAGAAACTCCACCCGAATATTCAGCTAAAATACAATTGGAAGAGGTGAGTCCAAAGAAAAATTCGTGCTGAGCCGACCTTTAAAAATTTGAATATACGGTTTTAACATTCAAAAAAATTGATGGAATAATACGCTGAAAAATCAGCATGTGACCGAAATCAATGCCGTGGTGAATATGAGGTACAGACCAATGTTCTAATTAATGAAAAAACCAAAAAATTCCAATCATGAGGTAAGGACCAATGGGCCGTTAAGTTTTATTTCAATCGGGTATTCTCCAAAATAAATAAGCGTGAGGTACAGACCAATGGGCTGACAACTTGAAAAAACAGCAGGCTTTATTTCGTAGGCAAAGAGTGGCTTTGAGCAAAACGTTCGGTAGCAAGCACCGAAATTCGGGGACGTAAGAGCAACAGCCGCAAAGGAAAAAAGAAATATCTTCCCCTCCTTATAGTGATGCATCAAACCAAGATTTGACATCAATGAAACGGTACGTTTACCGTCGAGAATAACAGAAGAAAAAAATTCTTTTTGAAACCGACGAAATAAGCAGCGAGACAATTCAAAATAATCATATATCAGGTGAAATGAAAACATGATAGAAGAACCACAATTTTAAAGGGATGCTTTTCCGTGAAAAAGAGAAGCATCCTGTTTTTTTTATGCAAAAAATCTGTTGTAACTCGTTGGGTAATGTGCTATAATGACTCCGTATTATATAGAATGGGAGCAGTGTACATGAACATCCCTCAGGAAAACATTCGTAATTTTTGTATTATCGCCCATATTGACCACGGTAAATCGACTTTGGCAGACCGTATGCTGGAAATTACCGACACGGTTGCTTTGCGTGATATGGAAGATCAATTGCTGGACAGCATGGACTTGGAACGGGAGCGGGGCATTACCATAAAAGCCCACGCAGTTACCCTGTACTATAAAGCCGACGACGGTGAAACCTACGAGCTCAATTTGATCGACACCCCGGGGCACGTGGACTTTCACTACGAAGTGTCTCGTTCTCTTGCCGCTTGCGAAGGGGCGGTGTTGGTGGTAGACGCTTCCCAAGGAATCGAAGCCCAGACCCTTGCCAACACCTATTTGGCGGTAGACCATGGGTTAGAAATCGTGCCGGTGATCAACAAGATTGACCTGCCCGCCGCCGAGCCTGACCGTGTGGCAACCGAGATCGAAGATATTATCGGTATCGAGGGCATGAGTGCTCCTCGCATTTCAGCCAAAAACGGCATCAATATCAAAGAAGTGTTGGAACGAGTGGTCAAAGACGTACCGCCTCCCGTGGGCAGTTTCGACGACCCCTTGCAAGCCTTGATTTTTGACTCTTACTACGATCCCTACAAGGGGGTTATTACCTATTTCCGTGTCAAAAGCGGTTCTATTTCGGTGGGAGATCAGATTAAAATGATGGCAACCGGTGCCACCTTTAACGTGGTGGAACTGGGACGCAAAGGTGCCACCAGCTTGGTGCCGTGCCAAACCTTGAACGCAGGGGAAGTAGGGTATTTTACCGCCTCCATTAAAACCGTAAACGAAGCGCGGGTAGGCGACACGATCACCTTGGCAGAGTCTCCCGCCCCCCAACCATTGGAAGGCTACCGTGCGGTCAGCCCTGTGGTGTTTTGCGGGGTGTATCCCGCCGACGGCGCTCAATATACCGACCTGCGAGAAGCATTGGAAAAACTGCAACTGAACGATGCCGCTTTGCATTTCGAGGCCGAAACCTCGGCGGCGTTGGGATTTGGATTCCGTTGCGGATTTTTGGGTCTGCTTCACATGGAGATCATTCAGGAACGCTTAGAGCGGGAATACAATTTGGATCTGATCACTACCGCTCCCAGCGTTATTTATAAGTTTACTTTAAACGACCATAGTGTGGTAGAGATCGACAATCCCACCAATTACCCCGACCCTGTCTCCATTACCTCGGCGGAAGAGCCCATGTGTGACGTGCACATTTACAGCCCCAGCGATTATGTGGGCACCATTATGGATTTGTGTCAAGAACGCCGCGGCGTGTTTTTAGATATGCAATATCCCGCTGCCAATCGGGTAGACATTCACTATGAAATGCCCCTGAACGAAATTGTTTACGACTTTTTTGACGCGTTAAAATCTCGCACCCGCGGTTATGCCTCTTACGACTACGAGCCCAAACGGTACGTGGTTTCCAAATTGGCAAAGTTAGACGTCTTGCTCAACGGTGAAATTGTGGACGCTTTGTCCTTTATTGTTCACAGCGACAACGCCTACAAGCGGGCACGGCGGATTGCCGAAAAACTGAAAGAGCATATTCCTCGCCAATTGTTCGAAATCCCTGTGCAGGTGGCGATCGGTGGCAAGGTCATTGCCCGCGAAACGGTCAAAGCCATGCGCAAAGACGTGCTGGCCAAATGCTACGGCGGTGACATTACCCGTAAAAAGAAATTGCTTGAAAAACAAAAAGAAGGCAAAAAACGTATGCGCAGCTTAGGCTCGGTAGAAGTACCGCAAGAAGCGTTTATGGCAATTTTGAAGTTGGATGAATAGGGTGAAGTTATGAAACGGATGATATCTTGTATTTTGTCGCTTGTCCTTTGCGGCGGATTGTTGTCCTGCTCATGAAACGCAAAAAATAACATTTGAAAGAAACGGAACGATATAAAGTCATGAAAAAATTGAGTTTTCTGGTTGCTTTGCTTTTGGCATGCATGATCCTGTCTGCTACGGTGTCGGCAGAGCAAATGGTGGTATTGAATGCCACGACTACACCCGCACAACCGGGCGGCACGGTTACCCTTACGGTCAGCTATGCCGACGGAATCGGTTGCTCAGCGGCCGATTTGCGTGTTTCCTACGATACCAACGTACTGGAATATCAAGAAGGTTCTTTGGTACTGGGGGATCTGTTAGACGGTTACATGGTAGCCGACAATCACCAAAAAGGCGTGTTTTTGATTTCATTTGCCGGGGATATTTTGATGGATCAACCGGGGGAATTGTTTAGCATTACCTTTTTGGTAGATGCTTCTGCCCAAGGGGAATACCCGATTTACGTATACCCCGCCTCGGCATATGATTACGATATGAACCCCTTAACCGCCGAAACGGTTACCGCTACGGTAACGGTCAGCGGTCAAGCAGTGAGCGACACCAAAGTGGAACCGGTAATCTTGCAAGACGAGCAAGGAAATACCCACGTGGTGCAAGCTACGCCCGAACCCCAAGGTCCCCGTGACAATCCCGATTTGGTTTACGATCCTTCTTCCGACGGGGCAGATACGGTTGCACCTTCCAAGCCGCAGGTGACCACACCGACCCAAGCCGATGAAACGGACAACCACTCCTACACATGGTTGTATCCATGGGTGTTTGGCGGTTTCGGTGCGTTGATTGTGATCATCGCAGTCGTATGGGTATGGATTCGCAGAAAAGGAAACAAGGCTTCGGTCGAAGTCGATGAGCAAACGACCGAAACACTCTCCGAGGAGGAACAACAATGAAAAAAATAGTAGCTTGTTTATTGATCATGGCACTTATGACCGTCTTTGGTGTGACAGCATGGGCGGCCGAAGCAACATTGACCGCTGCTCCTTCCGGCGCGCAACCCGGCGGTACCATGACCGTGACCGTTGGATTGGAAGAAGGTGCCAACGTTGCCGCAGGGGAACTGTACATTTCTTACGATACCGACACGTTTGAGTACGTAGATTATACCAGTGGTCCTTTGGTAGACAGCGCCATGAACGTCGGCAACTTAAAAGACGGTGTATTTGCCTTTGCTTTTGCTACTCCCGATGGTATTGTCCAAAAGGGGACGATGGTTACCGTTACTTTTAAAGTGGATTCCGACGCCAAAGGGGAACATGATTTTTATTGTTATATGGAAAATTTGGTCGACGTCGATCAAAATCCCATTGATTGCGACCAAGTGGAGTTTTCCGTTACACCTACCGGTACGGTAATGACCGGTACCGACGTGACGCCCGTTACCTCGGTCGACGCCAAGGGCAACACTTTTGTTGTTATGGCAAAATCTTTCGAAGAATCGGCATGGGGCGGTATTGTCATTGGAATTTTGGCAATTGTGGCAATTGTTGGGGTAGGTGCCTTGTTTGTTGTTATGGTGTCACGCACCTCTACCAAGAAAAAAGAAGAACCCAAGCATCAATCCATTTTGGATGAAGACAGTAAAAAATTACTGGATCTGGATGACGATTCTTCCAAATAAATCGTTTGTATTGTAAAATAACCGAAAGAGGGAAGAATTTATGAAAAAGAAATTAAAATTACATAAGAAAATCTCCTCTTTTCAGGTAATTATTTTAGGCTTTTTAGGGGTCATTTTGATTGGAGCGGTGTTGCTTATGCTACCCTTTGCCACCAAAGACGGCATGGGTGCTACCTTTGGCGATGCTCTCTTTACCTCTACTTCTGCCGCTTGTGTGACCGGTTTGGTGGTACAAGATACCGGCTCGTATTGGTCCTTGTTTGGCCAAGGGGTGCTGTTGGTGTTGATACAGATCGGCGGCTTGGGCGTAGTGACGGTTGCCGCCGCAATTGTTCGGTTTTCGGGTCGAAAGATCAGCCTAATGCAACGGTCAACCCTGCAAGACTCCATTTCTGCCCCTACGGTGGGTGGTATTGTTCGGTTAATGAACTTTATTTTAAAAGTTGTCTTTGCCATAGAACTGTTAGGTGTGGTGTGCATGGCCCCCTATTTTTGCGGAGAATTTGGTTTTTGGGGTGGCATCGGTCGCTCGGTGTTTCACTCGATCTCGGCATTTTGTAACGCAGGATTCGACGTGCTGGGAACCAAGCAAGCACCCTTTGTTTCCTTAACGGGGCAAACGGCACAACCGTTGATCAACGTGGTGATCATGCTGTTGATTATAGTAGGCGGTTTGGGCTTTTTGACTTGGGAAGATGTCAAGACCCATCGGTTGCACCTTCGTCGTTATCGTTTGCAAAGCAAGCTGATTCTGAGCGTTACGGCGGTGCTGATCGTGTTGCCCGCGGTGTTTTTGTATTTTTATGAATTTACACAACCCCAATGGAGTGACTGTTCTACTACCCAAAAGGTGTTTGCTTCGTTGTTTCAATCGGTTACCCTGCGTACCGCAGGCTTTAATACGGTGGATTTGGCGAGTTTGAGCGAACCGACCAAAGCTGTCATGATCGTTTGGATGTTGATTGGTGGTGCTCCCGGTTCTACGGCGGGCGGTCTTAAGGTCACCACGGTGGCAGTTTTGCTCATGTCGGCATTTTCGGTGGTCCGCCGCAGAAACGACGTGACCTGCTTTAACCGTCGCCTGCCCGAGGGGACGGTCAACCATGCCGCGGCGATTCTTATGATGTATATAGTACTGTTTTTTGTCGGTGGCGTTACGATTAGTTGTGTAGAAGGGTTACCGTTGTTGGATTGTTTATTCGAAACCGCCTCTGCTATCGGTACGGTAGGGGTTACCACCGGTATTACTACCGGCTTGTCTGCCGCTTCCCAAGGCATATTGATCGTACTTATGTATTTGGGCAGGGTTGGGGGACTTACCTTAATCTTTGCCGCTACGGCAGGTCCGCGTACCTTTACTTCCCGTTTCCCCAAAGAAAAAGTAACTGTAGGTTAAGGAGTGTAACAGATGAAAAGTATTTTGTTGATCGGATTAGGACGATTTGGCCGTCACGTGGCGCGAAAATTAAATGAATTGCATCATCAGGTCATGGCGGTGGACATAAGCGAGCAACGGGTAGAATCGGTATTGCCTTATGTGACCGGTTCGCAAATCGGTGATTCTACCAACCCGGATTTTTTGCGATCCTTGGGCATTGACAATTACGACGTTTGTATTGTCGCGATCGGTGACAATTTTCAAAACTCCTTGGAAACCACTTCGCTGTTAAAGGATTTGGGCGCTCGTTTTGTGGTATCTCGTGCCGCCCGTGGGGTGCATGCCAAGTTTTTGCTGAAAAACGGTGCCGACGAGATCGTTTATCCCGAGCAACAATTGGCAAACTGGACCGCTATACGATATAGTTCCGACCATATTTTGGACTATATTGAATTGGACGACGACCATGCGATTTTTGAAATTCCCGTTCCCGAAAATTGGGTGGGAAAATCGTTGTTGCAATTAGATATTCGTAAAAAATACAACATCAATATTTTGGCAATCAAACAACAAGGCAAACTGAATCCTGCCTTGTCTCCCAATATTCCTTTCTTGGCAACCGACACCGTGCTGGTGTTGGGCAAAGGAAAAGACGTGCAAAATTGCTTTAAATAAAAATTTTGCATTTTTTGGAATTTTTGGCGAGTAAATTTCCCGTTTCATTCGTTTAATAAGTAGAAAGGAGAGGATCTATATGAAAAAAACTCTGATTTGCATACTTTTAGTAGTAATGTGTCTTTCTAACTTTGCCATTATTGCCAATGCCGCAAACAAAATTCCGGTGGCAATTGCCGTTTGCTCTGCCCAAGGCTCGGTGGGCGACGTGGTGGCAATTGACGTGATCATAAGCGGGAATTCTCAGATTGGGGCGTTGGAGGTTGCTATTCCCGTACCGACTGATTATTTAAAGGCGGTTACCGTAGACGACGGCAACGGCAAAAAGGTGTACTGCACCCCGGGAAATGTACCGGTTACCGACGGGGTACCGCTGTATTATTCAAACGGTGAAATTCAGCTTCGCAACGGTGATTACGGTGTCAAAGCGGTAGTTTCTACGATTGACGGTTTATGGGAATCGGGCGTTTTTTGCACCTTTTATTTCCAAATCATAAACGAATTGCCTGTCGACGGTGTGCCGTTGGAATGCCGTATTGATTGCATATCCCATCATGAAGAGAGTTATCGGGATTTTGACCTTTTTACCTATGACGGCAGCGTAGTGCCCGAAGGAACACCTGTGCCGGCAAGGCCCGATTTGTCTAACCTTGCCACCTTGCCCAAGCCTACGCCAAAACCCAATCCTACTCCCACTCCGACCCCGAAACCACCAATTGCTTCGTCGGGAGAAAAATCGGTTACGTTCGGCATAGGATCCTACGAGGGTAGGGTAGGCGATATGGCTTCGGTCGATGTTTTGGTAAGCGGTCAATCCGAAATCGGTGCGCTGGCGTGGTCGGTTTCTATTCCGACCGAGTACCTAACGGTAACGTATTGCATCGGTCGCAGAGATAATAAGGAATATATTACCAATGGTCTGGTGCTAAATGAGAGTAAAGCCCTTAGCGTGTCCAGCGACGCGACCGTAACGCTTGCCGACGGCAGTCGTGGTATAAAAGCCGCCATGACTACCGAATACGGCTTATGGGAATCGGGGGTTTTATGTACCTTTTATTTTAAAGTGATCAAAGAATTGCCTGCCGACGGTGTTCCGTTGGTGCTTCATGTGGACTCCATTGCCCATTATGACAATCAATGCACCTATAACGTAACGACTGTGGACGGCCGTATTATGCCTTGGGGCTCCGCCAAACTTGAACTGCCCGATATCGCAGTGGATCCGGTTGTTCCCAGACCGTCTCCCATACCGTCCACCAAGCCGGTTGCCGAGGCTCATTCTTCCGGTAGTTCGGCTAAGACGGACAAGTATAAAGAGTTTTTGGCAATGTTGCCTGCTGAAGATTTTGGTTATGCTTCTGAAGATGCGGCATCTCCCAACTTGTTGCAAGAACTCATGGATGCTCAAGCTCCTTCGACCGATGTTCCGCAAACCGATTTGCCATCTAACGAGCCGATAGCACCGAACAACGAGACCTTGACCATTGGTGCGATTACGCAACCCGATTCGGCGGCACAGAAGACGAATACTGCCCCCGATCTTGGTCGGGTTAACCAACCTGACAAGTCTTCCGCAAATGAGACGAGCGGATCCCACATCCTGTTGATTTTTCTTGTGATTGCGGCGGTTTCTGTGTTGGGCGGCGGTGTTTCGCTTGTGGTGTTGCTTCGTCGTAAAAAACAAATTACAAAGCAACCGGTCGACTAAACACGATTTTATAAATACCCCTTTGCCCGAGGAATCCCTCGGGCATTTTCTTTTGAAAAAATGAAAAATTCTTGTCAAAAAGGGTAGATTTTGGAGAAAGGGTGTGGTATACTAATGTGTCGAGAGTGTACCTACTCTTAACTGGTGATTTTTCTTTCTTCTAAGGAGATGTATCATGAAGAAATTAATATATGCCGACAATGCGGCAACCACCGCACTTTCTCCTGCGGTGTTGGAAAAAATGATGCCTTACCTCACTACCCAATATGCCAATCCGTCCAGCTTGTATTCTTTTAGCGAGGACTCCAAAGTGGCGGTGGAAACCGCCCGTGAACAGGTGGCAATTGCTTTGGGCGCACGGGTGAACGAAATTTATTTCACTTCGGGTGGCAGTGAAAGCGACAACTGGGCAATCAAAGGATATGCGCAGGCTATGAAGAAAAAGGGCAAAACCCACATTATTTCTTCGGCTTTTGAGCATCATGCAGTATTGCACGCCTTAAAAGCGTTGGAAAAACAAGGCTTTACCGTTACGTTGCTTCCTGTGTATGAAGATGGCTTGGTACGGGTGCAAGACCTTGCCGATGCTATCACCCCCGAAACGGGTTTGGTTACCATTATGATGGCTAACAACGAAATCGGTACCATTCAACCCATCAAAGAATTGGCGGCTGTTTGTAAAGAAAAAGGTGTGGTGCTTCATACCGACGCAGTACAAGCGGTGGGTCATATTCCCGTGAACGTGGAAGAATTGGGTGTGGACATGCTGTCCCTTTCGGCTCATAAATTCCGCGGCCCCAAAGGGGTAGGGGCTTTGTATATTCGCCGTGGTGTGTTGCCTGCGGTACTGATTGACGGTGGTGCCCAAGAACGTAACCGCCGCGCGGGTACCGAAAACGTAGCAGGTATTGTGGGTCTTGGCCAAGCCGTTACCCTTGCGGTAGCTACTATGGAAGAAACCGCAACCAAACTGCAACAACTTCGTGATTACTTTATGGAAAACGCTCTGCATATCAATCGCTCTCGTGTCAACGGGCATAGGGTAAACCGCTTGCCCGGTAACGTGAATATGTGCTTTGAGGGAATTGAAGGGGAATCCTTGTTGCTTATGCTGGACATGAAGGGCATTTGTGCTTCTTCCGGCTCGGCTTGTACCTCCGGCTCTCTGGATCCCAGCCATGTGCTTCTTGCTATCGGCTTGCCTCACGAAATCGCCCACGGGTCTTTGCGGTTGTCCTTTGGAGAAGATACTACCAAAGAAGATGTGGATGCGATCTTAGAAGCCCTGCCTCCTATTGTGGAGCGTCTGCGGGCCATGTCTCCCTTGTGGGAAAGAATTGTAAAGGAGAATGCGTAATGTATACCGAACAAGTTATGGAACATTTTGCCA
>JAFYMD010000066.1 GCA_017556785.1 Clostridia bacterium
ACGATTATCCGTTTGATTGCTTGGTTTCCTTTTATTGGGTTTGGTTGCTTGCGGAGCTGACACCGCCCATGAAACCCTTCACCAAACACAAACAGAGGTATCTTATCCCCAACACAACAACCAGATCGTTTCTGCTGTCCTGCCGCCGCAAAATAATGGTTCCCTTATAGAAGGCAACATTACGTTGCAACAGGCAAAGGAGATTGCTTTGTCCCACGCAGGCGTGACGGTCAACAACGCAACCGTTACCGAAGCAGACTATGACACCGACGACGGTGTGCCCTCTTACGAAGTGACCTTTGTTGCACAAGGCAACAAATATGAGTATACCATCAATGCCACAAACGGTGAAATTGTAAACGCCGAAAAAAATGATATTGCCATCCAATTGATCACCGACCAAATCCCCTCCGAACAAGCCATAGCAATCGCGCTGACCCATGCCAAGGTCGATGCCGCCAACGCGGTGGAAATCAAAGTAGAATCAGACAACCAACACGGTCACACGGTATACGAAGTAGAATTCCGTGCAGGCGGGTTGGAATACGACTACACCATTCACAGTCAAACCGGTACCATTCTTTCGGCAGAAGCAGACGCCGATTAGCAAAAACAAAGTTTTATGTATATTCTCCCCTTTTTTTGCCATACTGTAGTGGGAGGAATGAACATGAAAAGACAATTACTATTGCTTATAACCCTATTATGTTCCCTGCTGATTTTGGTCGCTTGCGGCAACAAAACCAAAGAAGATAACATGGTCAGCAGTTTGGTCAGCGACGGAAAAAGCACCGTCAGCGACCTGGTGAGCAAAGGAAACAGCCTGGTGAGTGACACGGTCAGTCGATTGGATCCCGGTGACGGGGACTACCACGCACCCAACGCCCACACGGTGCATTAACGGTTGAAAAAGAACAAAAGATATGGTATACTAAACGGGTACCATATCTTTTTCTTTTGGAGGAATCTGCCATGCCTTATATTGCTGTTAAAGCGTATCCCAAAGATCCGGAAATTCAAAAACGGGTAGCCGAACGAATCAACCAAGTATTTTTGGAAGAATGGGGCTGTCCACCGGAAGCCATTTCCATTTCTATGGAATCCATCGCCCCCGAATTGTGGGAAACCACCGTAGTCAAAAACGAAATTGAACCCAAGCAAGAAGCCATGCTGATCTTGCATGGACAAAAGAAATACTAAACAAGTACGGATGTGTTGCATGCAACACATCCGTACTTGTTTGTTATACGCAAAACTTTTATAACTGTTTCTAAAATCGAATTCGGTCAATTTTAAAAACCAAAAAGGTGTTTTCAAATTGTTCTGCCACGGCGGCCTCTACCTCTTGACGCAGTTGACTTTCGGATTTTTTGGAATCCACCGGCATTTCCAAATCAAAAATAAAATTGGTATGGGTAGGACCGACCACCATACGAAAATCGTGAATGGAAACGGTTTCATCTACCTCTTTCAAACAACGAATCAATTGGTGTTTGGCGGCATTGACCTTTTCGTTATTAACTTCTACCGGATCCAAATGAATGGTAGTTTCACAATGGTATTTTTCCATGATCTCCATTTCAATGTGATCAATCGTATCGTGAAGCTGATAAATGTCTCCGTCCCCCGGCACCTCGGCATGCAAAGAAACCAGTCGTCGTCCCGGGCCATAGTCGTGGATCAACATATCGTGAATGCCGATTACTTCTTGGTGAGACAGTACCACTTCTTTGATCCCCTGCACCAATTCCGGTTCGGGCACTTTCCCAAGCAAATCCCCCAAAGTATCTTTGATAGAATTGATCCCTGCATACAAAATAAACAGCGCTACCAAAATTCCACAATATCCGTCTAATTGCCAGTCAAAGAAATAGGACAATAGGGTGCTTGCCAACACCACCAAGGTAGCAATCGTATCGCCCAAACTGTCGGTAGCGGTAGCCGCCATGGCAGAAGAATCGATTTTTTTGCCAATGCTTCGGTTATAAATAAACATATACACCTTAATCATAATCGAAACCGCCAAAATCCCTACCGTTAGCCATGAAAAGGTAACGGTTTGTGGATGTAAAATTTTGCTAAACGAGGACTCAAACAATTCCACCGCCATAAGCAAAATCAAAAAAGAAATCACCAAACCGGTCACGTATTCCATGCGTCCATGGCCGTAGGGATGATCCGCATCGGCTTTTTTTGCCGCCAAGCGAAATCCCAACAGCATAAGCACCGACGAAGCGGCATCCGACAGGTTGTTAAACGAGTCGGCGGTGATTGCTACCGAACCGCTCAGTACCCCCGCAAAATATTTGCCGCCGAACAACAAAAGATTTAGCAAAATCCCCATGATTCCGCAAAGGGCTCCGTAAGCGGTGCGCACCTGCTCGTTCTTATAGTTTTTATGATCCCGAATCCACCATCGGGCAAACAACTGTATCATAAGCATTAACTCCTTTTGGCTATCATAACATAAATCCTGCAAAAGGTAAAGCATCAATCGCAACATTTTATCTTGACTGTGAACAATTATTGGATTGATTTCTGAAACTGTCAACGGTATACTTATTCTTATGAAGGAGTGATCCATATGATCAACGATGTGCTTGTCATATTTAAAACCCATTTGGATATCGGGTTCTGCGACTTCGGTCACAAGGTGATCCGGCGATACTTAGAGGAATTCATTCCCAATGCCATAGAGCGTGGATATGCGTTGAAGGATACCGATACCCCATATATTTGGACGGTAGGCTCCTGGCTG
>JAFYMD010000067.1 GCA_017556785.1 Clostridia bacterium
TCGGTTTTAGTACCTTTTAAATTTGCCATAATAAAACTCTCCTTTAACTTTAAATTAACTACATTATATCATATTAATACCAAAAAACAATAAAAAAATTAAAAAAATTCAAAAAAAGGGGTTGCAAAATAAAAAATTTGTGGTATAATCACATTGCTGTCCAAAAGATAGCGCCTATGGTGGGTATAGCTCAGTTGGCTAGAGCGCCAGATTGTGGCTCTGGAGGTCGTCGGTTCGAGCCCGATTACCCACCCCACTTTATATTGGGATGTCGCCAAGCGGTAAGGCAACGGACTTTGACTCCGTCATCCGCTGGTTCGAATCCAGCCATCCCAGCCAGAAAAAGTCTCCTTTGTCTACTGACAAAAGAGACTTTTTTCAATAATATCCGTTTTTACGGAATGGGGGCTATAGGGAGCGCGTTATCGTCCCAATGGTGATGACATCGCATTGAAAATCAGCGTTGTTTATGATATAATCCCCCAAAAAATATGACAGTAGGTGAAGATATGAGCCGTTTTTGTCCCAAGTGTGGAAATCCCGTTCCGGAAAATGCTCGCTTTTGCGGTGCTTGCGGAACTCCGTTTTCCGCACCCGCACCCATACAAGAGATTCACCCCGCGCAACCCATACAACCAAACGCGCCTCAGGTGACAGCGATTCCTTCTCAGGAATTGCCTATGGTCGAGGTTGCGTTGGCAGAGACCGAGCCCCCTGTTGCCGGGTTTGCACAAGCAGATGAGTGCCCTCCCAAAAAAACCAAGAAGAAATGGTGGATCATTTTGGTGAGTTTGGTAGTGGCGGTTGCAATTACGCTTGGTGCCATTCTTGTTCCGGAGTTGTTGCAAAACGCAGATCAATCGGACAATGCCGTCGGGACGTCAGATCCGTCCGGTGTCAATGTTGATCCGACCCAAGTAACTCGTACCATCATGATTTATATTGTTGGTTCAAACTTAGAGTCGGTATATGGTGCCGCCACCGACGATATTACCGAAATGGTAGATGCACAGTACGATTTGTCCAAAGTAAATGTTTTACTTTGTGCGGGTGGCGCCAACGAATGGCAAAATGAAACCATAGATGCCGACGAAACCTCGTATTTTATGGTGACCGAAGACGACGTAATCGAGATTAGTGCCAACGCCAAAATGAACATGGGTTCTGCCAATACGTTAAGTGCGTTTTTGAATTATTGTGCTACCAATTATGCCGCCCAACGATACAGCTTGATTTTGTGGGATCATGGCGGTGGTCCGATTCTCGGATACGGCGATGACGAGTTAAGTCGCGACAGTATGTTGCTAAGTGAACTTCAAGCAGCTTTGAAAAACTCTCCTTTTACGGGAAACAATAAATTGGAACTGTTGGGGTTCGACGCTTGCCTGATGGGGACGATTGAAACCGCATGGGCGCTGAAGGATTATGCCCAATATTTTGTGGCTTCTCAAGAAACCGAGCCGGGTCAAGGGTGGGACTACGGATTTTTATCGCAATTGAATCAATGCCACAACGGGGGAGAAATCGGTCAGAAAATTATAGACAGTTATTTTGATTATTATCAACAGCTGTATGCCCAATCTCCCTCACAGGAAAGTGAAATTACGTTATCTTGTTTGGATTTGTCCCAAATCGACAAGGTTGAGCAGTCATTGGATCAACTGTTTGCCAATGTAAACAAAGACGTCCTTGCGGGACAATTGGGAGCGGTTTCCCGTTGCCGATACAGCACCAAAGCATTTGGTAAATATGCTTCCGATACCGGCTATGATCTGGTTGACCTAAAGCATATGCTTTCGCTGTTGTCTTCGCACTATTCGCAAGCAACGGAAGTTGTCTCTTCCTTGTCGGATCTGGTGGTATATACTCGCGCCAACGTTTCCAATGCCAACGGCGTGTCTATTTACCATCCTTACGACCTTATGCAAGAAGCGGGACAATGGATTCGCACGTTGAGCGGTCTTGGCTTTGCCGATCATTACGTGGATTATTTAGACAATTTTGTAGCGGGTATGAATCACAATGCGGTTTCGGTTGGGTATTATCAAAACTTTTCCAAAACCAAAGGGCAGTCGGTAACCAGCGGCCAACAACATGATTTGTCTATTCAGTTGACACCCGAGCAACAACAGACCTTTTCGGCGGCAGAATACTACGTGTTTTATGAAATGCCCGCCGAGGCCACGTTTAGCAAGTCGGTAGAATATTTGCAGGTGTTTTCGGGACAAGATGTTACGCTGTCGGCGGACGGAAAATTGTCGGCATCCTATGGCGGTAAGGCGGTATACGGCAAAAATCACAAAACGGGAAAATATTCCGATTGTCCCTTGTCAATGAACCAGATTTATGACGGAACGTTAGAAGAAAAATATTATTTCCCTTGTATGTTCTGGGAGTTGAAAAACGGATTTGACTTGTTACCCGTCAACTGGTTGATGAAAATTAAAAACGGTGTTCCCGTGTTATTAAATGCCTATGATATGGTAGCAGATGAAGAAACAACCTTTCCCGATAAATATTTAATCAATAGCGCTGATTATAACGTGTATACCTTTGCCAACAATTCTTATAAAGTAGCAAGTGACGGCAACGGTAATACGCAGTTTACCTTTACCGGTAGCAGTTATGGCTTTGAGTACGATCGTGACGAAGGCTTTAGTATAGAATTGCGCGATATTCCCGACAAGAGCCAATATCGTGCGGTATTTATTATTGAAGATATTTACGGCAATCGGTATTTTAGCGATTTTATTCCTTTGCAGTAACATTTCATATAAAAAGCTGTGTAGATTTTCTACACAGCTTTTTTTGTTGCAGGTTATGCTTGTTCTATGGGAAAACGGTCGATTTTACCAACCACCCATTTTAAAACATATAAGGCATCGGCAGAAGAAACGTTGCCGCTATTGTCTACGTCGGCGGCTGTCACTTGGTTGTCGGTTAAGGTGACGTTGCCAACCACATTTTTTAAAATTTCCAAAGCGTCGGCGGCAGTAACGGTGCCGTTCCCATCTACGTCACCGTATAAAACGGTGGGAGTTGGTGTAGGAGTGGGTGAGGGCTCATCCGCACCGCTGTTCGCTTCGCTTGCGATAATTCCGTCGGGACTAGCAGGAGTAACCGATTCGTCGGTGGCAGGGGTTTGGGGTTGTTTGCTTACATCGTGAGAAGTAATGTTGCTACCGCCGCTTATGGTTTGCACCGTGCCTACGGTCAGGGTGTAACTACTGCCTGAGGCAAGACTTGCGTTGGAATACAGCGCATAGCTTGCCGAACCGCTGGGGTTTCCGTCCCATTGTATGGCAACCGAAATTAAGGTTTTGCCCGAAACATCGGTAATGGTGAGTTGTTTGTTGTTACCAACCACCGAGCCGCCGCTGCTACTGCCACCGGGCATACCCCCTTGGTTGGGACGGTTGGGACGACCAATGGAAGAACTGCCACCGCTTGACGAGCCACCGGTAGAAGCAGTAGCCGAGCCGGTTGCTGTCCAAGAGCAATAGTTTTGAGTGGTGGTGGGATTTTTCAGCATACCGCTGTTGCCAATGGTGAGGATTTCGCCCCCCTGAATGGCAAAGGTACCGTCGGTGTCTACGGCGGTGTTGTCTTGTTGGGTAATAGAGCCGAGCACCACCAAGGTACCACCGCTAATGGTAAAGTCGCGGTTAGAGTCCAAACAGTCGCCGCTCAAACTGGCACAGTAAATGATGCCGCCGGTAATATCAATCGAGAAGGCATAGCTGTTCCCGCTTGACCCACCAAATCCACCGGGCTCGCTGCTGCCCAAATCGCTGTTGGCGGCATTGATAGAGTCGTCGGAAGCAAAGATATTGATAATACCGCTGTGAATGGTGATGTTTGCTCCTTCAATGCCTTCGTAGCATTTATGAATGGTGATGTACAAATCGTTGTTGTCGGCGTTTTGTTTGCCGATTACGTTGGCATATTCCGAGTGAATACCGTCATCTGCCGAGTACAAATCAAGCACCCCTGCAGTAACCGCCACGTCTTTGTCGGAGTGAATGGCATCGTCGGGGGAATTGATGAGAAAATAACCGCCGTTGATGGTCAAATAGCATTCGGTAGCATCGGTTTCCACGCCGTTTTCATCGGTGTAGCTGCCGCTTGCCTTTAACCCTTTGGCGCTGGGGTAAGCGTCACTGTCACCGTCATAGGTAGCGGTGTAACCCCCAAAGCAGGTGATGTCAAACACACCGCCGTGAATGGTCAAATTGGCGGTGGCTTGAATTCCGTCGGCATAAGCGTCA
Source organism: Clostridia bacterium (assembly GCA_017556785.1). GTDB lineage: Bacteria > Bacillota > Clostridia > Oscillospirales > Acutalibacteraceae > UMGS1484. The sequence goes on from JAFYMD010000067.1 coordinate 4,269, forward strand.
ATGGTAAATGTACCGCCGTGAATCACAATATCCCCTGTGGGGGTATCGTCGGCACCGCATTTAATGCCGTCCCCCTCGTGGGTGGTTACGTCAATGTTGCCCGAATAAACGGTTACGGTGTCTTCACCGCTAATGCCGTTGTCCACTGCGTTAACATTTAACTGAACGTTTCCTGCAATGGTGAGTTTGCCGTTGCCTTTAATGCCGTTTTTGGCGTTGCCGTTAATGTTCAGCGTGCCATTACCCAAAATCCAAACATTGCTGCTTGCTTTGGCTTTAATAACCGCACTTTCGGCGGCTGCGTTGTCGGTATAAAGGTCGCTGTTGTTTTGAGCGGCATCGGTCAAGGTGTTTACCGTGTTGCTCATAGCATAAATGGTGCATGGCACGGTGCTGTCTTTATTGACGGTGATAACCGAGGTAAAAGAGGAAGAAAGGGTCAGTCCGTTTAAATGCAAATAAGCGTTGCCCGTTGCCCCTTTTTTCACGGTGATATTGCCTTTACCGTTTCCTGAAAAAACATAAGCACCGCCAGCTTTTTTTATAGCGATGGAAAGTTCACCGTCATCACCCGCAGGTACCGAATAGGTAACTGAATTGCCCGCCGTGGTGGTTTGCGGGTTGGTTTCGGTATCATCAGCGTGATATACCACAATTTCGTAGTTGGTGTCGGTACCGTCGGTTACGGTGACCGAAGTACCGTTAAAAACAAATGCGGTCATTCCTCCGATTTTTGGGTCGGTGAGGGGAACCGCCCCCGCCGTGGTGGGAATCAGCGAAAGCAAAAGCCCCAAAAGAATAACCACAGACAGTATGCGTGAACAGTTCATCATCATTTCTCCTAACGTATTGTTATTCTATTGTATTATACTCTTGCTATCTTAAACAAAGTTAAAATCGCCCGACCAAATGGTCGGGCGATTTGTTTATTTATTGTTTTTGTACCGTCAAGGTAACATTTTCACCGTTGATGTTCCAATCTTTGGTGAACCCTTCCACCGCGTCGGTGGTCAGTTTGTCTGCCAAAACGTCACCGCAAATGGTGTCGCTGTTGGCGGTCATAATGGCGGCAATCTTGTCGTTTCCGCTTACTGCAACAACAATATGGTCCATTACTTCAAAACCGGCTTCTTTACGCATGGTTTGGATTTTGCTAATGATTTCACGAACAAAACCTTCTTCAATCAAAGCGTCGGTAAGCACCGTGTCCAAAGCAACGGTCAGACCGTTGTCGGTGAGGGCGAAAATGCCTTCTTTTTGTTGGGTTTCAATCAACAAATCTTCGGCAGTCTAAGCGATTTCGCCAATGCTGATGTTCAGTTTCATTGCACCGGTTGCATCCAATTCGGCTTTGGCGGCGGCACCGTCCAGCTCGGCGAGAGCATTGCGGATTTCGCCCAGTTGTTTGCCGTATTTGGGACCCAAGGTTTTCAGTTGGGGTTTAAAGGTGTAGGTAACCAAATCAGAAGCATCTTTGGCAAAGGTAACCGATTTAATGTTCAATTCTTCGCGAATAATGTCAACGAAATATTCGCTTAGTTCTTTGTCGCTTTGTACCGTCATGCCCGCCAAGGGTTGACGGTTTTTCAGGTTGGCACCGTTACGAGCGGCACGACCCAGCACAACGATATCCAGAACCTTGTCCATGTCGGCTTCCAATTCTTTGTCAATCCAATCGGCATTCACAGCAGGGAAGTCGCACAGATGAATGGATTCGGGAGCAGACTTGTCAACCGTACGCACCAAGTTTTGGTAAATTTCTTCGGTCATGAAAGGAATCATAGGTGCGGCGGCTTTGGCAATGGTGGTCAAAGCGGTGTAAAGGGTCATGTAAGCGTTGACCTTGTCTTCGGTCATTTCTTGGGCCCAATACCGTTCACGGCAACGACGTACGTACCAGTTGCTCATTTCGTCTACAAAATCTTGCAAAGCACGAGCGGCTTCGGGAATTTCGTAGTTGGCA
>JAFYMD010000068.1 GCA_017556785.1 Clostridia bacterium
CAAGATAACACGCAGGGGTTCTTTACGAACTTTGTTGGCAGTACGAGCAATACCGATGGCACCTTCAGCGGCAGCGAAGGATTCGTGACCAGCCAAGAAGCAGAAGCATTTGGTTTCTTCTTTGAGAAGCATAGCACCCAAGTTACCATGGCCGCGACCAACGTTACGTTGTTCGGCAACAGAACCGGGAATGCAGAATGCTTGCAAACCGATACCGATAGCGGCGGCGGCGTCAGAAGCGTTGGTAATGCCTTTTTTGAGAGCAACTGCAACACCCAAGGTGTAAGCCCAAACAGCATTTTCAAAAGCGATGGGTTGCACACCGCGAACGATAGCATCTACGTCGATGCCTTTAGAGAGGCAAAGATCACGGGCGGCTTCCAAACTTTCCAGACCGTATTCAGCCAAGCAAGCTTCGATTTTAGCCATTCTTCTTTCTTTACCTTCGAATTTTACATTATTAGCCATTGTGAACGCCTCCTTCCTTATTCTTCACGGGGATCGATGTACTTAGCGGCATCGTCGAAACGACCGTAAGTACCGGTGTTTTTAGCCAAAGCGTCAGCAGGTTCTGCACCGTGACGGATATCTTCTAACATTTTGCCCAAGCGGATGAATTGATAACCGATAACTTCGTTATTGGCATCCAAAGCCATTTTGGTAATGTAACCTTCGGCCATTTCCATGTAGCGTACACCTTTTGCTTTGGTGGAGAACATGGTACCGACTTGGGAACGAAGACCTTTACCCAAGTCTTCCATACCGGCACCGATGGGCAGACCGTCTTCAGAGAAGGCGGATTGGGTACGACCGTAAGCCAATTGTTTGAAGATTTCACGCATGGCAACGTTGATAGCGTCGCACACCAAGTCGGTGTTCAGGCATTCCAGCAAAGTTTTGCCGGGCAGAATTTCGGCAGCCATAGCAGCCGAGTGGGTCATGCCGGAGCAACCCAAGGTTTCTACCAGGGCTTCTTCCACGATACCGTCTTTTACGTTCAAGGTCAATTTGCAGCAACCTTGTTGAGGTGCGCACCAACCAATACCGTGAGACAGACCGCTGATATCGCTGATTTGATAAGATTTGACCCACTTACCTTCTTCGGGAATGGGGGCCGGTCCATGATGAGGGCCTTTGGCCACAGGACACATTTTTTCCACTTCATGGGAATAATTCATATTCCATTAGCTCCTTTCGGAAATTTAATACTATTTTATGAAACGGTGATGACCTCAGCCGATTCAATAATAACGTCGTTTAAGGGTTTGTCATTTGTGCCTACCGATACTTCGGTAATTTTATCAACCACGTCTTGACCCATATATACTTGTCCAAATACGGTATGACCACCCGCTTGGCGCCAAGCACCATCAAGAGAAATATTACCACCATTGGTTTCGTACAGGTTCCAAACTTCTTCGGGTACTAAACGAGAGTCAACTCTTAGGTTTTCGGCAATATATGATTCCAACGTAGGATAGTACGTTGTAAAATCCGAATAATACATGGAATAACCTTGATACGCTTCAACCAATTGCTGATACTGCGTATTGTAATCATATAACGTACGATCCAAGGTCTTGTCCGTAGAATGGTTAATAAAAAATTGGCTACCGTTGGTATTGACACCGGAGTTTGCCATAGCAACGGAGTAGGTAATGTTTAACAACTTATCGGAAAATTCATCTTCAAAATCTTTGCCCCAAATACTTTCGCCACCGGTTCCGTTTCCATTGGGGTCACCGCCCTGCACGCAAAATCCTTTAATAACACGGTGAAAAATCAAACCATTATAATAACCGCTATTGATATGACCGATAAAATTTTCTACCGCTTTAGGTGCTTCATCGGGAAAAAGACGAATCGAAATATCGCCGTAATTGGTATGCAACACGGCAACCTGTTCCCCTGCTTTGGGCTGATCCAACTGGAAGCCGTACGCTTTGGAAGAATGTATCAAGCGATCTTGATTGGTTGCTCCGACATTGGAAACAGTGGAAGTAGTAGGTTGTGTTTCGGTTTTATTCCCACATGAAGAAAAACAGATAACAACCAATATCAAGGCAAGAACCATTGACAGCAAACGAGTTTTTTTCATATAACAAATGACATCCTTTCTAATTCACAACAGAAACACCTGTTTGAGCAAACGAGCAAACATAGGACCATCCGTAAATTTTTTCCAGTTGGGCTGCACAAGCTTGCGCCTGCTCTCGATTAGCAAACACACCAAACACAGTCGGTCCGCTTCCGCTTAACGAAGCACCCATAGCACCGTATTGCTGCTTCATAAGGTCAATTGCTTGTACAACTTCAACTTGCTCATATAATGGTAAAAAATCATTGTGAAGTTGTTGACACAATTTATCGAGCGTTGTACGCTCCATCTTTCCTATTATATCACAAGTATCGGCTACTTGCAATCCCTTAATTTCATCATATTTTCGGTACATAGCCGCAGTTGACTCCTTTTGACAGGGCTTGGTTAAAACCAACCACCCTCGCCCACTAACGGTGCACGGTAACAATTGCTCCCCTACCCCGGTGGCCAAACAAGTACCACCCACCAAGCAAAACGGAACGTCGGCCCCCAAAGGCAAAGCCAACGCTGTTAACTGCTCTGTTGTAAAAGGGAACTGCAGCAGTTGGTTAAGGCCATACAAAACTGCCGCGGCATCGGCACTACCGCCACCCAAGCCCGCGGATAAAGGAATGTGTTTTTCTATATTTATTTCAACGCCATGACACGAATCGCCAAGCGCCTCAAAAAAAGCAGTTGCCGCAGTATACGCCAAATTTTCTTTGCCTGCAAGGTCAGGGTCAGAACACAATACCGTAATTGTTGGTGTTTCGGTCAGAGTAAGGGTTACAACGTCATGCAAGTCAATTGATTGCATAACGGTATGCAATGTGTGGTAACCGTTTGTCAACTTTCCTGTAATATATAACGATAAATTAACTTTTGCATTGGCGGCAAGGTGTAATTGCATATTTCGTAAGCCCCCTATATGATTGGTAACAAAATGGGCTCTCGGCGGTCGTAGATCGTAACATAATCAAATCCGGCACGTTTTAGCAAAAGGAACCCGTCTTCAACATTCGCTCCCACATCGGCAGCGTGGTGCGCATCGGAACCGATCGTTACGTATTCCCAGCCCAGTTCTTTAAAGCGTTTTAAAATTTCGAACGTAGGCGTGGGGTGACCGTATGGGGTACGATACCCTTGTGTATTTAGTTCCAACGCTTTTCCGTCCGCCACAAGTTTTGACAAGATTCGATCAATTTGCGGAAAATAGTCGGACAAATTAACCGATATGTTTTCACGACCAACAATATAACGCAACGGATAGGTCAAATGTGACATAGCATCGAATTTACCCCAACAGGCGGTTTCATATAATTCATCGAAATACGTATGTAGTAACCGAGGTGCGTCGGCGTTGCTATAGTCTATTTTCCAAAAATCGGTCTCGCCGCGAACCAAGTGAAGACCGGCAACCACAAAATCGTAAACATTAGCCGATAATGCATCTTCAGCCGCTTGCAGATCATGTAAGGGTTGACCCAATTCGATCCCTGTCATAATTGCCACTTGACCACGAAAAGCACTTTTAGCCTTTAGTGTTTCAAAATAACTGTAGCGAATTGCCAAGTGAAAATTGTCTTCAAAATATCTGTGACATTCCGCATGATCGGTTACCGCTATGGCGCGAATTCCCTTGGCAGCGGCGTGCTCACTAATTACCATTAACGAGTCATGCCCATCACAAGAATTATCGGTATGCACATGAAAATCCACAAGATTTTTGTAACCCATGGCGTTTTTTCCCCTTTTTCCTGCAAACTACGTTTATCATACCACACAAAATGAATTTTTCAAAGTTTTTTTGTAAAATAATGGTTCATTTTTTGAAAAAGTATGTTATAATACCTTAGTTAGTAAACCATAGGAAGGATTTTGATTAATAATGAAAGCTGTAATTTCGGTTATCGGTACCGACACCGTGGGAATTCTTGCAAAAGTTTCCAACGTATGTTTTAAAAACAATTGCAATATCGTTGACGTAACACAAAAGGTATTGCAAGAATATTTCACCATGATCATGATTGTAGAAATTGACAACTGCACGGTGTCTTTTTCTGAATTTTCTGATCAACTGTCTCAGTTAGGACAAGAAATGGGACTTTCCATTCGCACCATGCATGAAGATATTTTTAATTCCATGCACAGAATCTAAGGAGGACCGCCAATGAATTACTCCTACCAAGACGTTTTAGAAACCATCAATATGATACAAGAAGAACACCTGGACATCCGCACGGTTACCATGGGGATTTCTCTGCTTTCTTGTATTGATAGTGATATTGATAAAGCTTGCCAAAAGGTTTATGAAAAAATCACCGCATACGCGGAAAACTTAGTCCCCGTATGTGAAGCAATCGAAAAAGAATTTGGTATTCCCATTATCAACAAACGAATCTCGGTTACCCCCATTGCCATGCTTGCCGCCGCCTGTCCCGGTGCAGAGGTGAAAAAATTCGCTCATACCCTACAACGCGCCGCTGACACCTTGGGCGTCAACTTTATTGGCGGATATTCTGCGTTGGTACACAAAGGGTTTTCGGCAGGCGACTATGCCTTGATTGAAAGCATTCCCGAAGCTTTGGCTGAAACCACCAACGTTTGTTCATCGGTAAACATCGGCAGTACCAAAGCGGGGATCAATATGGATGCTGTTGCCAAAATGGGCAAGGTCATTCGCCGTTGTTCTGAGTTGACAGCCGACAACAACTGCATTGGTGCCGCCAAATTGGTGGTATTTTGTAACGCACCCGAAGACAACCCATTTATGGCGGGGGCTTTCCACGGCCCCGGTGAAGCAGATTGCGTGATTAACGTTGGTGTTTCCGGACCCGGTGTAGTGGTTGCCGCTTTGAAAAAATGCGGAAAAGATTGCTCCATTGATATTTTGGCAGAAACCATTAAACGCACCGCTTTCAAAATTACTCGCATGGGTCAATTGGTGGCGCGCGAAGCCTCTCGCCGTTTGTGTGTCCCCTTTGGTATTGTAGACCTTTCTCTCGCTCCCACTCCTGCTGTCGGTGACTCGGTTGCTCATATTTTAGAAGAAATGGGGTTGGAAACC
>JAFYMD010000069.1 GCA_017556785.1 Clostridia bacterium
AACCTCTTGACGTCCCCCCCGCTTATGCCGTATACTAAAAGAGTATCGACACGATGGGAGGCATGGTCATGACCTACGATCTAACCAACGAAAAAACCGTCAAACAAATATTGGCACGTCACGGCATTGTGCTTTCCAAGGCACGGGGTCAAAATTTCCTAATCAACCCCACCGTTTGCCCCCGCATGGCAGAAGCCTCGGGTGCTACCAAGCAAGACGGTGTGCTGGAAATCGGCCCGGGCGTAGGGGTACTTACCGCCCAATTGGCGCAGGTAGCAGGCAAAGTGGTCAGCGTAGAAATCGACAAGGGCTTACCCCCTGTTTTGGCAGAAACCTTAGCCGACTTCGACAACGTTACGGTAATCGAAGGGGACATTCTCAAAACCGATCTTGCCGCTTTGTTGCAGACCCATTTTGCCGACATGCGGGTGCACGTGTGCGCCAACCTGCCCTACTACATTACCACCGACATTCTCATGATGTTGCTGGAAAGCGGTCTGCCCTTTGCCTCGATCACGGTCATGGTGCAAAAAGAATTTGCCGACCGTCTGTGTGCCAAGGTGGGCAGTCGCCAAAGCGGTGCGGTTACGGTCAGCGCCGCCTTTCGTGCCAAGTGCGAAAAGATTTTTACCGTGTCGGCGGGCTCTTTTTTGCCGCCCCCCAAGGTAGACAGCACGGTTATGCGATTGACCCCCTACCCCACCCCACCGGTGGCGGTGCATGACCAAGCATGGTTTTTCAAGGTGGTCAAAGCAGGCTTTCACCAACGGCGCAAGACCTTGCAAAACAGCCTGTGCTCCTGCTTGCCCTTAGACAAGCAACAAGTCGCCTCAGCCCTGCAAGCCATAGGACTTCCCTCTACCGCGCGGGTAGAACAATTAACCTTAGACCAACTGGCAACACTTGCCAACACCTTATACACCGATTTGGCATAACCAATCTTATTTTTTGGGAGGAAATCATCATGAGCCAAACCAAGCAAAACGTATGGCAAGCCGTAAAATTCACCCTGTTTTCCATTTCAGCGGGCATCATTCAATTGGGTAGTTTTTCTTTGATCCACGAGGTGATCTTAGGCGAAGCCGCCGATCACGTCGGCGGCATTACCTATTGGGTACCCTACCTGATTTCGTTGATCCTATCGGTGGTGTGGAACTTTACCTTTAACCGCCGTTACACCTTCCAATCGGCGGCCAACGTACCCATTGCCATGGCAAAGGTGTTTGGCTTTTACTGTGTGTTCACCCCCGTGTCCACCATTTTGGGCAACATGGCGGCAACCGCTCACCTGTTTTCGGAAAATCCCGGCGTCAACGATTACGTTATTTTGGGCATCACCATGGTGTGCAACCTGATTTTGGAATACCTGTTTTGCAAATTTGTGGTCTATCGAGGACAAGAAAACACCTTGAAAAAATAGATTTACTCAAAACCCAATATGCAACCTTACTCACGGTTCTTCTCAAGATATTGATTTGACCGTCAAACGGTCTCTCCCTCAGTCAAAACCTGCGGTTTCGACAGCTCCCTCGTCAGAGGGAGCTGAACAAGTTGAGTTTTCTTTTGGGGTTGGTATTTAAAACCCAAGTTACCTTTAGGGAGCCTCCCCTGTGTAAGGGGAGGTGGCAAAACCAAAGGTTTTGACGGAGGGGTTGTAAAAACGGGGTGCGGACAATCCCTCAGTCATTGAGCCATGCTCAATGACAGCTCCCTTTACACAAGGGAGCCCAATAAGTTGCGTTGACTTTTAGGGTTGGTTTATGAAACTAAGGTTCCCAATTCTCTTGCCTCCCTCTGACGAGGGAGGTGGCAAAAATCTTTGATTTTTGACGGAGGGAGAGATCAGAAAAGAAGCCGCCCCCTGTCTCTTGCCAAAAACGGTGCCTCATTTGCGGCATCAACCATGCCTTCGCGGTTTTTCATATGATAAATAATCTGTCTTATCCCCCCTGAGTTTCGCTTAGGGGGCATTACCCATAGGAGTACTTTATGACTTTTTTTGACAAATATCTCCAAGCCTTACCCGAATACCAATCCTTGTTGCGGTCGGTGGACGCCTTTCGTCTGCCTGCGGTGGCAGGGGGGCTTTCGCATATTCACAAGGCACATTTGTCGGCGGTGCTAGCCCAAGACACCCGCTCCCATTGTGTGATGATTACCGCCGACGAGGGGGAAGCCTTGCGGTTTTGCGAAGACCTGACCGCCTTGGGAGCGACCCCTTTACTGCTGCCCGCCAAGGATCTTTCTTTGCGTACCACCGACACAGCCTCGCTCCAATACGAGCAAAAGCGGTTAGATGTGCTGTGCCACGTGTTGGAGGGAGACTACACCCACGTGGTCTGCTCGTTGGACGGTCTGCTTCCCTTTACCCTGCCCCCCGACACCCTATATCACCGCTCCTTTACCCTCACCGAGCAAAAGGACTACGACATAGACGAGCTGTGCAAAATGCTGGTGGCTTGCGGCTACACCCGTTGCAACAAGGTGGAGGGCGCAGGGCAATTTGCCCGCCGAGGCGGCATTTTAGACCTGTTTCCCGCCGACCGTCAAAAACCCATTCGGTTGGAATTTTGGGGCGAAACCATAGACACCATCAGCGAATTCGACATTGTCACCCAGCGGCGAGAAGGAACCCTTCCCTCGGTGCAGGTACCGCCTGCCCGCGAGGTGCTGTTTCCCAACCACGACTACCCGGTCGCCCGCTTGCAAGCCCTTGCCAAAAAGGTCAAAGACCCCACCGTAAAAGAGCGTCTGCTCAGCGATGCCACCGCCCTGTCCCAAGGGGAATCCCCCCAAAGCTACGACCGTCTGATTCCCTTGTTGTCCGACACCCCCTGCACCTTGTTCGACTACACCGCCGATGCCTTGGTGTTGGTGAGTGAATGGTCCCGCATACGGGAAAAAGCCAAAAACTACCACGCCCAACTGAACATGGATATTGAACAGCTGTTGGAAGAAGGGGTACTGTGTAAAGGGCTGGACACCTATGCGTTGACCTTTGACCAATTGTGTGGCAAATTGGAAGAACAAGGTGCGGTATATTTGGAAACCTTCGGCGGCAGTTCCTACGACACCGCCGTGAAAGATCTGTTGCAATTTACGGTAAAAAATTATTCACCCTGGCAGGGCAGCGTTGACCTGCTGACCGAAGATCTCACGCCCTTGCTGACCCGTGGTTTTGCCGTTTCGGTGTTGGCAGGCGGGGAAAAAGCCGCCAAGCTGTTGGCCGAAGATCTGTCTGCCCGCGGACTGCCCGCTCATTTTGCCGCCGAACCTGCCACCGCACCCCCCAAGGCGATTACGGTCACCACAGGGCACGTCAGCGGCGGCTTGGAATACACCGACAGCAAGTTTTTGTTGGTCACCCATACCACCGCCGCCCATAGCAAAAAGGTGAAAAAAGCCACCAAAGCCACCGCCTTTCATTCCTTGGACGAACTGCATCCGGGGGATTATATAGTCCACGCGGTGCACGGCATTGGTATTTTTAAGGGCATTCGCCAAATCCAAAGCGGCGGCGTGACCAAAGACTACATTACCATCGCCTATGCCGGCAGCGACACCTTGTACGTGCCGGTCACCCAATTGGACTTGGTGTCCAAATACATCGGCCCCGGCGGGGACGACGTAAAACTCAAACTCCACAAGCTGGGAGGCACCGAGTGGCAAAAAACCCGCACCCGCGTGCGTCATGCGGTCAAGGACATGGCAAAAGAGTTGATTGCTCTGTATTCTGCCCGTATGAACACCCCCGGCTATGCCTTCGAGCAAGACACCGACCTGCAAAACGATTTTGAACGTCGCTTTGCCTACGAAGAAACCGACGACCAACTTCGTTGCATTGACGAAATCAAGCACGACATGCAACGGGCTGTGCCCATGGATCGCCTTTTGTGCGGCGACGTGGGGTTCGGCAAAACCGAGGTAGCGCTTCGTGCCGCCTTTAAATGTATGGCCGAAGGCAAGCAATGCGCCTTGCTGGTACCCACCACCATATTGGCATTTCAGCATTACCAAACCGTACTGCGCCGTATCGAAGGCTTTCCCTTAAACGTAGACCTGCTGTCCCGTTTCCGCACCCCCACCCAACAAGCCAAAACCATTCAAAATCTGCGAGCAGGCAACGTAGACATGGTAATCGGCACCCATCGGCTGATCTCCAACGACGTACAGTTCAAAGATTTGGGATTGGTGATCATAGACGAAGAACAACGCTTTGGGGTTGCCCAAAAAGAAAAACTAAAAGAAAAATTCAAAAACGTAGACGTGCTGACCCTGTCTGCCACCCCCATTCCCCGCACCTTGAACATGGCCATGTCGGGTCTGCGAGACATGTCCATTATAGAAGAAGCCCCCGGCGACCGTCAGCCGGTGCAAACCTACGTGATGGAATACAACAGCGGGGTACTGCACGACGCCATTCGTCGGGAATTGCGCCGAGGGGGGCAGGTGTATTACCTGCACAATCGGGTGGAAGATATCGAGCGGGTGGCGGCAGGCCTGAAACTGCGAATCCCCGAAGCCAAAGTTGGCATTGCCCACGGCAAAATGAACGAAGAACAGTTAAGTGACGTGTGGCGACAACTCATCGACAACGAGATTGACCTGCTGGTATGCACCACCATTATCGAAACAGGGGTAGACGTGGCCAACGCCAACACCCTGATCATAGAAAATGCCGACACCATGGGGCTTGCCCAATTGCATCAATTACGGGGACGAGTGGGTCGCTCCTCTCGCCGCGCCTATGCC
>JAFYMD010000070.1 GCA_017556785.1 Clostridia bacterium
ACACCTTGCAACACTATGGGTTGCCCATGGAAGATGATGATTCCTTAAACCGCTACGTAGGACCGCCGCTGGTCAACAGTTTCCAAATGTTTATGGGATTTACCGAAGAACAAGCCTATGAGGCGATTAAAGTGTATCGTTCTTATTTTACCACCAAAGGAATGTTTGAAAATCGGGTGTACGACGGCATTGAACCCATGCTTAAAGTCTTGAAAGCAAAGGGCAAACGGCTGTTTATTGCCACCGGCAAACCCACCGTGTATTCTCGGCAAATTCTGGAGCATTTTGGGCTGGATTCTTATTTTGAAACGGTGTGTGGCATCGGTTTAGATGAAACCTCCATGGAAAAAGACGAACTGATTACCCAAGTGTTGGAATTTGCTCATCTTGCCCCCGAAGATTGTGTCATGATTGGCGACCGCAAGTTTGACATGATCGGTGCGAACAAGGTGGGGGTGCTCCCCATTGGCGTAACCTATGGATACGGCAGCCGAGAGGAACTTGAAACCGCAGGGGCACACACCATTGTGGATACCGTAGAACAATTACAAGAACTTTTGCTGCAATAGAAGGGTTTGTAAAATGAGAAAAACAGTTGTTTGTATTTTGTTGCTAACCTTGCTTTTGTGCGGTTGTCAACCAAACAAGTCGCAATCCCAGGTTGCCATTCAAGATTTGGGGATCCCCACCATGGAACAGTATTCAGATGATTTGATTTCTCGATGTCCGTGGGACATGGTGGTTTGGAACAACAAACTCTATGTGGGGGCAGGGGATTATGGTGCCAACACAGGTCCTGTGGATTGTATGGCTTACGATTTGCAAACAGCCGCTTGGGAAAATAGCGGTACTGTGTTAGAAGAAAGCATCGCACGTTTTTGTGTGGTAAACAATACTTTGACGATTCCCGGTATTGATTCCACCATGGACGGTCACGTGTTAGGGGAATATTACTTTTTGCAAGAAGGCAAATGGCAGTTGAACCGAACCTTACCCGGCGGAATTCATTGTTTCGACTTGGTGGAATATAACCAACAATTGTTCGCTGGCTTGGGGGTTACCCAAGGGGAATATCCGGTGGCGGTATCTGCCGATGGCGGCGAAACCTTTAACCAAGTTCCCTTTTATAAAGATGGCCAACCACTCCAAACTACCAAGGATGCGATTCGGGTATATGATTTAGTGGTGCTTAATAACACCTTATACGCTTTTTATATATCCGAAAACAACGAGCCAAATAAAGAAAACGATTTTGAATGTTGTGTTTATCAATATCAAGACAATCGTTTTGTGTATCAGTCTACTTGGAACCCCTACTTGCAATCGGTTGGTTTGACCCAAATGCCGTTTGCATCCAAGGCGGTATTTCAAAATCAATTATACATTGCTACGGGGTATTTATACCAAGCCACCGATTCCTTGAACGGTTTTCAGCAGGTGATGTTGGAAGGGCAGCCCATTACCGCCGACTTGGTGGTGCAAGAAGATGGGTTATACATCCTCAACAACCAACCGAAAACCGATGGTACTTTTGATGTTTCGGTTTGGCGCACCAACAATGGAGAGGATTTTGAGCAGGTGCTCTACTTTAACTATAAAACTCCTGCTTTGAGTTTTACCATAAACGGCGAAACCTATTTTATCGGCATTGGAAACCCAAGTTTACAACACCAAACAAACGGAACAATTTTAGCTGTAACACTTTCATAACGAGATTGCATAAAAAGGAGAACCAATATGAAAATCTTTAACACCTTAACCAGAGAAAAACAAGAACTCATCCCCATCAAAGAGGGTGAGGTAAAAATCTACGCTTGCGGCCCTACCGTATATAACTACATCCACATTGGTAATGCTCGTCCCTTGTGCGTGTTTGACGTGCTTCGTCGGTACTTAACCTTCCGTGGGTTGAAGGTTACCTACGTGCAAAACTTTACCGACGTAGACGACAAACTGATAAAAAAAGCCAACGAAGAAGGCATCACCGTACCCGAAGTAGCCGAACGTTACATTGGGGAATATAAAACCGATGCCCACGGTTTGAACGTAATGGATGCCGACGTGCATCCCCGCGCCACCGAAGAAATGGCAGAAATTTTTGACTTGATTACCGCCTTGATTGACAAGGGCTATGCCTATGAAAGCGGCGGCGACGTGTATTTCCGTACTAACAAATTCGACGAATACGGCAAACTGTCTCATCAACCTTTGGAAGAACTGGAAGCAGGGGCAAGCGAGCGGGTAGACGCAGGGGATTTGAAAGAAAACCCCATGGACTTCGCCTTGTGGAAAGCCGCCAAAGAAGGGGAGATTTATTGGGAATCTCCTTGGGGTCAAGGTCGCCCCGGGTGGCATATTGAATGCTCGGCCATGTCTCGCCGTTATTTGGGTCAAACCATCGACATCCATTGCGGCGGGCAGGATTTGATTTTCCCCCACCACGAAAACGAAATCGCCCAATCGGAATGTGCCAACGGTTGCGATTTTGCCCATTATTGGATGCATAACGGCTATATCAACGTAGACAACCGCAAAATGTCCAAATCTTTGGGCAACTTCTTTACCGTGCGTGACGTTGCCGCTCAATATGGTTACGAACCCATCCGTTATTTGATGATTGCTTCTCACTATCGTAGCCCCATCAACTATAACGTAGAGGTGATTGAACAAAACGTTCGTGCCTTGGAACGGTTGTATAATTGCCGTGAGGGGATTGAATTTACCGCTAACAATGCGGTGGGCGCTTTGACCGAAGAAGAAAAGGCAACCGTAGAAGCCTTTGACCGCCGTCGGGAACAATTCATCACCGTAATGGACGATGACCTGAATACCGCCGATGGTATTTCGGCTTTGTTTGAATTGGCTCGCGACATCAATACTGCTATGGCCAAAAACCCCTCCAAAGAACTGTGCGACATTGCGCTGGAACGGTTTAACGAACTTGCCAACGTGCTGGGTCTTTTGTATGAAAAGAAAGAGGATTCCATTGATGCCGAGGTAGAAGATTTGATTCAACAACGGACAGATGCCCGCAAAAATCGGGACTTCGCCAAAGCTGACGCCATCCGTGACCAACTGAAAGCCATGGGTATTGTGCTGGAAGATACCGCTCAAGGTGTAAAATGGCATCGGGAGTAAATCGGTATTATTCCTTAAACGAGTACCTGCAAGCCGAGTTTGGCTGCAAGGTGTATAAAATTGCTTTGCAAGGCGGCATGACCTGCCCCAACCGTGACGGCACGTTGGGGCGGGGCGGTTGCCTTTTTTGTTCCAAAGGGGGAGCAGGGGAGTTTGCCGCACCCGTCGCCCCCATTGACAGCCAAATTGAAACCGCCATAAAAAAGGTGCAAGCCAAATGCCCATCGGGAAAATACATCGCCTATTTTCAAAACTTCACCAATACCTATGCCCCTGTGGAGCGATTGCGCCAACTGTTTACCGACGCCATTTGTCATCCCGACGTGGCGGTGTTGTCGGTAGCCACCCGCCCCGATTGCTTGCCAAATGACGTGTTGGATTTGCTTTGGGAACTAAACCGCATCAAACCGGTTTGGGTGGAGTTGGGACTGCAAACCGTGCATAAAAAAACCGCCGATTTCATTCGGCGGGGGTATGACTTGGACGTGTATGACAAAGCGGTACAGGCATTAAAGGCACGGGGCATCAAGGTCATTACCCACATGATTCTCGGTTTGCCAAACGAAACGGCGGAAGAAATGATTGCCACCGCCCGTTATATCGGTGAGAGTGGTGCTTGGGGTGTGAAACTCCAACTGTTGCACGTGCTCAAAGACAGCGACCTGTATCCCTTGTACGAACAAGGCAAAGTGCCCGTCTTGTCTATGGAAGAATATATCCGAATCCTTGGGGAATGTATCAAAGTGCTGCCCAAAGAATTGGTCATTCACCGCCTGACCGGGGACGGAGATAAGAAAACCTTAATCGCCCCTTTGTGGAGTGGGGATAAAAAGCGGGTACTCCAAGACATAAAGGAATCCTTTGAACGGGAGGACGTGTGGCAAGGTGCCGATTTATAAAGCAAACAGGAGAAACCAAAGCGGTTTCTCCTGTACTTTTGTATATGGGGAATACGGATTCTTCGTCACTTCGTTCCTCAGAATGACAGGCTGGGTTAAAAACCAAACTGTCATTGCGAGGCGAAGGTGTGGCAATCCGTATGTTCTTCGCCAAAATGCGTAACAGCCATACTTGGGCGTATGTCGGGGATGATTGATCGTGCCGGGGTAGCAGTTTGGATGAAGAAGCGGTTTTCTCGCCGACGTTAGGCGTACGTTGGTACGTCGAGTCGGGGAAAAACCGCTAAAAGCGAATTCCAATCA
>JAFYMD010000071.1 GCA_017556785.1 Clostridia bacterium
CGTTTGCGCGACATTATTGATTCGTCGGTATTCGATTCCGCCAAAAGCAAATTAACCGGCGCAGTTGGTAAAGATATTACCGGGAATATTATTACGACCGACATTTCCAAAATGCCTCACTTATTGATTGCCGGTACCACCGGTTCGGGTAAATCGGTATGTATTAACAGTATTTTGTTGAGTGTGTTGTATAAGGCGACACCCGATGAAGTGAAACTTTTGTTGATCGATCCAAAAGTGGTGGAATTTGAAGTTTACAACGGGCTTCCACATTTGTTGGTTCCGGTTGTTTCTGACGCGAAGCGTGCTTCCGGCGCCTTGGGATGGGCGGTACAGGAAATGGAACGCCGGTATAAGCTTTTTGGGGAATGTCGTGTTCGTGACCTAAATAGTTATAACCAATTTGCCGAAAAAAATGATGGATTTGAAAAAATGCCGCAAATTCTAATCGTAGTGGATGAGCTCGCCGATCTTATGATGGTGGCACCCGCCGAGGTAGAAGATTCTATTTGTCGTTTGGCACAAAAGGCGCGTGCCGCCGGTATGCATTTGGTGGTCGCTACTCAGCGACCCTCTGCTGACGTTATTACCGGTTTGATTAAGGCAAATATCCCCAGCCGCATTTCTTTGCGGGTGGCAAATGCTATGGAGTCGCGTATTATTTTGGATACCCAAGGGGCAGAAAAACTGCTGGGACGTGGGGATATGTTATTTTATCCCGTTGGCATGCCTAAACCCACTCGAGTGCAAGGCTGTTGGGTATCGGACGACGAAATTAAAAACGTTGTCAGTTATATTGTTGGTGATCGTTCCAGCGAATATAATCAAGATATTTCCGATGCAATTGAGCGCATTGCGGTTGAGAGTAAAAACAAAAAGAACAATGCACAAACAGACGAGTCTGACAGCGATGATGGTGACGAGTTGTTACCGCAAGCTACCGAATATATTATTGATACCGGAAGTGTTTCAACATCTATGTTGCAACGACGGTTTAAAATCGGTTATAATCGCGCGGCACGAATTGTCGATGAACTGGAAGCGAAAGGCTTTGTCGGGCCGTTTGAAGGCTCAAAGCCCAGAAAAGTCTTGATTACCAGAAGTCAATATGAAGAAATGAGAATGGGTCAAAGTGACTGATTATCGAAACGAATTTTTACCTCTTACGCCCGCTGAAGTGGCTCAACGAGGATGGACTGAAATTGATTTTTTATTGATTACGGGGGATGCGTACGTTGACCATCCCTCGTTTGGTACTGCCATTATTGGTCGTGTGTTGGAGGCCAAAGGGTATCGCGTAGCGATTTTGAGCCAACCCAATTGGAGAAATCTTGACAACTTCAGGCAGTTTGGACAACCTCGTTTGGGAATTATGATCAATGCCGGTAATATTGATTCCATGGTAGCGCACTATACTGCTGCCAAAAAGAAACGCAGTGACGATGCTTATTCTCCCGGTGGTAAAGCGGGATTCCGTCCTGACCGCGCGTTGATCGTTTATACCAATCGTGCCCGCGAAGCATTTCCACAAACCCCGATTATCGTGGGCGGGTTAGAGGCTTCTCTTCGGCGATTTGCTCATTACGATTATTGGCAAGATGATGTACGGCAATCGGTGCTTTTTGATTGCGGTGCTGACTTGTTGTCTTTTGGTATGGGGGAAAATCAAACCATACAGATTGCTGACCGTTTGGCGCAGGGGGAATCAATTGATACAATAACCGACGTATTGGGTACCTGCTATATTTCGGCAACACCAATTGAGGGTTGTTTTTTGCCATCTTATGAAGACGTATGTCGTGATAAAAAGCAATATGCCAAAGCGGCGCGCATGGAATTGGACGAACAGGATCACATACGTGGCAAACGATTGATTCAAAAGCACGGCAATCGGTTTTTGGTACAAAATCCACCTATGCCGCCTCTCACCACCGATGAGTTGGATTGGGTTTACAGTTTGCCCTATATGCGCTATTATCATCCTTCTTACGAGGCTGTGGGTGGCGTACCTGCGATTGAAGAAGTAGAGTTTTCCATTACGCATAATCGTGGCTGTTTTGGTGCTTGTAATTTTTGCTCATTGGCCTTTCATCAAGGCCGTTTTATTTCCTGTCGAAGCGAACAGTCGGTGCTTGACGAGGCGAAACGGTTGACACAAAATCCTCGTTTTAAGGGGTATATACATGACGTTGGCGGGCCAACAGCAAACTTTCGCTTCCCGGCTTGCCGGCAGCAACTGAAAAACGGTTTGTGTAAAGGAAAGAAATGCTTAGCACCTACACCATGCAAAAATTTAATTGCCGATCACCAAGAGTATTTGGCAATGTTACGAAAATTGCGTGCCATTCCTAAGGTGAAAAAAGTGTTTATTCGTTCGGGAATTCGGTTTGATTATTTGATGGCAGATCAAAACGATACCTTTTTCAAAGAATTGGTCGCTCACCATATAAGCGGTCAGTTGAAAGTTGCCCCTGAGCATTGTTCGGCGGCAGTATTAGATGCTATGGGCAAACCTCACATCGAAACGTATTTGGCATTTCAACAAAAATACTATGCTATTAATCATCAATTAAAACAAAAACAGTATTTGGTTCCTTATTTAATGTCTTCTCACCCGGGAAGCCGCTTGCAAGATGCGGTTGAGTTAGCATTGTTTTTGAAGCAAAATCACTTGCGTCCTCAACAGGTGCAGGATTTTTATCCTACCCCCGGCACTATTTCCACCGCTATGTTTTATACCGAATTGGATCCCTATGCGTTGCAACCAATCTTTGTTCCCAAAACGCCCGAACAAAAAGCCGCTCAACGAGCTATGTTGCAGTATTTTAGACCGGAAAATCAAGAAGTAGTGCGCCGAGCTTTACTTTCTATCGGGAGAAAGGATTTAATTGGAAACGGCGAAAAATGTCTGGTACCGCCTGCCAAGCACACAGCGGTACATAACAGTTCAAAATTTGCAAAAAAGCCAAATAAAAAAGCAGGAAACCAATGGAATCCCAAAAAGGGGAAAAAATAACCCCAACACAAGGAGAATCTTATGTCTGTTACAACGCAGTTTGAATTAGAATATACCTATTTAGAAGACAACGTATTGCCGTGTGCCGCTGTCATTGTTGCCGCAGGCAATGGTACTCGTATGGGATGCAACAAGCAAATGGTTCCGCTGTTGGGTATTCCTGTGCTGGTTCGTACCATGCTTGCTTTTGAAAAATGTGACCGTATCCGAGATATTGTTGTGGTTTCCAAGCAGGATGAGATTGCCGATGTACAAAAACTGGCTGAAACCTATCAAATTACCAAGCTGGTTGCAGTTGTAGCAGGGGGAGAAGAAAGACAGGACTCTGTGGAAAATGGTCTGGCAGCTTTATCCTCTGATACGGTTTACGTAGCCATTCACGATGGTGCACGACCACTGATCACGCCGCAATTGATTGAAGCTGTGGTGCAGGATGCTTGTGAACGCGGCGCCGCTACGTTGGCAGTACCTGTGAAAAATACCATCAAACAAGTTGCGGAAGGGAAAATTGAAAAAACGTTCCAAAGAGATTTACTTTACGCTATCCAAACGCCACAGGTATTTGATTTGTCTATTTATCGCAAGGCTCTTGCGATGGCTAAACAACGAGGATTGGCAGTTACAGACGATTGTGCAATATGCGAAGATGCCGGTTATTCGGTTTACATAACACCGAGTAGTTATTTGAATTTCAAAATCACAACACCAGAAGATCTGATTTTTGCCGAGGCGTTGTTACAACGGGAGGAACATGATGTTTAGAATCGGGCATGGTTACGATGTACATCGTTTGGTAAACGATCGTAAATTGATTTTAGGCGGCGTTACGGTCCCCCATACTCATGGATTGTTGGGGCATTCCGATGCTGACGTTTTGCTTCATGCAATTTCCGACAGCTTATTGGGTGCTATTGCCATGGGGGATATCGGTAAGCATTTTCCCGATAACGATCCTGCTTATTGCGGTATTGACAGTCGCAAGTTGTTGCGTCACGTTGTGTCTTTGGTTCACCAAAAAGGATATATGATTGGGAATGTTGATGCCACCGTGATTGCACAAGCACCCAGGCTTGCCGAGTTCCTTCCTCAAATGGTGATGCATATTGCCGACGACTGTCAAATCGCCTTGGATCGTGTGAATGTGAAAGCTACCACCGAAGAAAAATTGGGCTTTACCGGTCGTTGTGAAGGGATTTCCGCCCATGCGGTATGTTTAATTATTAAAAAATAACCTGTCCCATTTTTCTCTTTGTATCATACATTGGTATTGATACGAGGTGAGAAAAATGAAACAAGATCGAATAGTAGTCAGTTCTGTAACCTATGCCATCAAAGGTCGTGATCTGCTCCGCTCAAAAGGGTTTAAAGCTTATATAGAGCGTAGTCATGGTCGCTTAGAAACCGATGGCTGTGGTTACAGTATTTATGTGGATCACGATACAGACCGTGCCGAACAAATATTGCGAGATCATCACATTCGGGTGGTTCGCCGTATGGGAGGCGGGGCATAGTGGTTTATTTTGATAATGCCGCTACCACGTCTCCTAAACCGGAGGTGGTACGAGAAGCGGTAGCCTATGCCTTGAAGAATCTTTCTGCTAACCCGGGAAGAAGTGGGCACGATCTATCTCTTGCCGCTTCTCAAATGGTATATGAATGCCGAGTAGCTTTGAGTAAAATGTTTGGCTTTTCCAGCCCAGAACGGGTTGTTTTTACACTGAATTGCACCCATGCCATCAACATGGTTATAAAAGGTTTGAGTTTAAATAACTGTAAAATTGTAACATCTTCTTTGGAACACAATGCTGTAATGCGTCCTTTGGAAAAATTGAAAAAACAAGGGTGTACCATTGCAGTGGCAGAAGTATTTATGGATGATCCGGAAGCCACCGTACGCTCGTTTGCAGGTT
Organism: Clostridia bacterium; assembly: GCA_017556785.1. Taxonomy (GTDB): domain Bacteria; phylum Bacillota; class Clostridia; order Oscillospirales; family Acutalibacteraceae; genus UMGS1484. The sequence continues at coordinate 4,927 of JAFYMD010000071.1, forward strand.
TAATTGACGATCACACCAAACTTGTGATTTGTACCCATGTTTCCAATGTGTGCGGCGCAATTCTTCCTATTGAGCAAATCGGTCGATTGTGTAGAGAACGAGGGGTTTTGTTTGCGGTAGATGGTGCACAATCGGCAGGTGTATTACCCATTGACATGGAAAAGATGAACATCGATTTCCTATGCATTCCCGGTCACAAAGGTTTATACGGGCCTATGGGAACAGGGGTTTTGTTTTGCGGTAAAGATATACCGAATACGTTAACAGAAGGCGGTACCGGTAATCGTTCGGTAAGTTTGATTCAGCCGGACGAATATCCCGAACGCATGGAAAGTGGTACGGTTAATTTACCCGGCATTGCAGGGCTGAAAGCGGGAATTGGTTTTGTCAATCAAAAAACCATACCCCACATTCACGGATATGAGATGGGTTTGATTCAAGCCGCCTATCGAGGGTTGAAAAATATTCGCGGTGTTACGCTGTATACACCTTATCCTCAGGCGGATCTTTATGCACCTGTTTTATGTTTTAACATTGGCACGTATCATAGCGCTGAGGCGGCAGAACTGTTGAATCAAGCCGGGTTTGCGTTGAGGGCAGGATTGCATTGTGCACCTGCGGCACACCGAAGGTTAGGTACAATTTCATACGGTGCCGTTCGTATGTCGCCTTCAATATTTAATCGCAATTTTGAAGTACAAGCGCTGTTGAATCGTATATCCCGATTGGCGCAAAAACTATATTAGAATCTCATTAATAGACAAGAAAGAGGCGTTTTGCTTGGAATTACAAGAGCAATTGCTTGCATTGCGGAAAGAATTGATACAACAAGATTTTGCAAAGATGAATCGTGAACAGCGTTGTGCTGTTTTTGCTACCGAAGGTCCTGTACTGATATTAGCGGGGGCGGGGAGCGGAAAGACAACTGTTTTGATTAACCGTATTGGTAATTTGTTGAAATACGGTAGTGCTTATCATAGTAACCGATTGCCGGACCGTGTCTCTGTGGACGATGTAGCCCTATTGCAGAAGGCAATTAACGGCGGTATTGTTGATGAACTTCGGCTTTTGGAATTGACTGCGGTCAATCCACCCAAACCCTATGAGATTTTGGCAATTACGTTTACCAACAAGGCGGCCGGTGAATTAAAAGAGCGGCTTCGTTCATTGATGAATGAAGATGCCGATTCGGTGTGGGCATTTACGTTCCATTCAGCTTGTTTACGTATGCTGCGTAAATTTGCCGATCGAATCGGATATTCCTCCCATTTTACGATTTATGATACCGATGATTCAAAACGCATTATCCGAGATTGCCAAAAGGAATTAAATATCGACGACAAAATTTTGCCGCATCGCATGATTTTGTCAGAAATCAGTCGTGCGAAGGATCGTTTGATTTCTTTTCAAGAATATGCTGACCAAGCGGGCGATGATTTTAGGC
>JAFYMD010000072.1 GCA_017556785.1 Clostridia bacterium
CCATTGGGGGACATCACAACGGAGAACGTGCCCCCTTAGGCGACAATCCCGCACCCCATTTACCCTTGGTGGTTATGGACCACAACCCTGCTCGTATTGACCAATACGGTGCCGAAACCGATTTGGTGGTGTGCGGTCACACCCACGAAGGACAACTGTTCCCTGCCAATTTTATTACCCAAATGATGTACCAAGTAGACTACGGTTACGCTCAACCCGACCCCAACGGGCCGCAAGTAGTTGTTACCTCGGGTCTGGGTACTTGGGGCATGCCTATGCGAGTTGGCACCAAAGGAGAAATTGTAAGCATTTATTTGCAATAATCCCCATAACGTAAACACCCCGAACCGTGCGGTTCGGGGTGTTTTTTTGGTAAATCAATTACTGTTCTTCTTGCTCGTCTTGCTGAGGAATGGGCAGTTTTTCTACCCGCACCTTTTCAATACGGCGGTCTTCTACCGACAACACCGTAAACAAGGTGTAATTTACCTCTACCGTGGGGGTTTCATCCTCACCAGGAATATACCCCAAATTTGCCATAATCATACCTGCCAAGGTGTCGTAATCCCCTTGGGGCAGGTCACGGTCCAAACGCTCGGCAACCTCGTCTAAATCGGTTACACCGTCAATGGTAAAGACGTTTTCAGACAATTGCTCAATATCTTCTTCCTCATCGTCGTATTCGTCTTGAATATTTCCCAAAATAGACTCGATTAAATCTTCTAAGGTAACCAAACCGGCAGTACCGCCATATTCGTCTACCACAATTGCCATTTGTATGTGTTTTTCGTTCATTTCGGTAAACAAGTCCCCGCATTTTTTAGATTCGGGTACATAATACACACTACGCATTTTTTCGGCAACGGTCATTTCGGGAGGCAACGCATTGCCCACATAAGGCAACAAATCTTTGGCGTAAATTACCCCCACAATGTTGTCTAAATCATCTTCATATACCGGAATACGGGAAAACCCCTCTTCTATGGCGATTTTGGCGGCATCTTGCAACGAAGCGGTTACCTCTAACGCCAAAATATCGGTACGATGGGTCATAATGTTTTCGGCGGCGATATCGTCAAATTCAAAGATGTTGTTGATCATCTCTTTTTGGCTTTCTTCAATAACCCCTTTTTCTTCGCCAACGTCCACCATCATCAAAATTTCTTCTTCGGTGACCTCTTCCGGCTCGTGTTTAGGGTCAACGCCAAACAAACGGACGATTCCGTTGGTGGTTGCGGTCAATATGGCAACAAAAGGTTTTAAACACGCACGAATTACCAACAAGGTTCCCACCACACGGAAGGAGATCTTTTCGGGATTTTGCATGGCCAACCGTTTGGGCACCAATTCCCCCAATACCAAGGTCACAAAGGACGTTGCCAAGGTAATAACGATCAACGAAGCGGTGGTAACAACAACGGGATGTTGTTTGCCAAAAGCACCCAGCAGTTCAATCAACCAACCGCCAAAACGGTCAACAAATACACGAGAAGCCGAAGCCGAAGCCAAGAACCCCGCCAAGGTCACACCAATTTGAATGGTGGACAAAAAGGACGAAGCACTTTCGGTCAGTTTCATGACCTTTTTGGCTTTTTTGTGGCCGTCTTCCGCCATTTTTTTGATCTTACTGTCGTTTAGCGACACAATCGCCATTTCACTCATGGCAAAAAAGGCGTTGATCAAAATCAAACCCAACAACACCAATACAGGAATCAACAAATTAGCAGGCTCAGGATCTGCGTCCATAATAGAATATCCTCCCAAGATAAAAATTCACTTATTATCATAGCCGATTTTACACCAAAAGTCAATGATAAGTTGCAAAAAGCAAAGCCATCGTCATGCAAACGATGGCTTTGTAGCTGTTGATAAAATTATTGTGCGCTAAAATCATCTTTGCCTACACCGCACAAGGGGCAGGTAAAATCATCGGGCAGATCTTCAAATTTGGTGCCGGGAACAATACCGTTGTCGGGGTCACCCACGGTTTCGTCATATTCCCATCCGCACACATCACATACGTATTTCATTTGACTGTTCCTCCTTTGTCAATTATACTATTTCTTCAAAATCGGCGGCGCCGTGTTTACACAAGGGGCAAACAAAATCGTCGGGCAGACTGTCGCCCTCGTACACGTAACCGCAAATTTTACAAGCATACCCTTTTTTACCGTCGGTTTCGGGCTTGGGTTTCACCTGCTCCAGATAATAGGTATAGGTCATGGTTTGCTTGTCGCTTAATACCCGAGCCTCGGTCACCGAACAAATAAACATGCCGTGGGTTTCCAAATCCACATATTGCTCTACCTTTAACGACAGCACCGCATTGATATAGCGGGGCAAAAAGACCAAGCCGTTGTCGGTGCGTAACGGATTGCACTCGGCAAATTTGTCGGCGGTGCGTCCGCTTTGGAACCCAAACCGTTCAAACACCGAAAAAGGAGCATCTACCGTAAGGCAATTGATGTTCAGTTTGCCGGTTTGTTTAATCACGTGGTGAGAGTAGTTTTCTTTATTTATAGCAACCGCAACCCGATTGGGGGTGTTGGTTACCTGCGTTACGGTGTTGACAATCATGCCGTTGTCTTTTTTGCCGTCGTTACAGGTTGCCACATATAACCCATAACCAATGTTAAACAAAGCAGACCAATCGCTTTTGTTGGCGGTGGTGTCTTGTTGTGCCAAATAATCTTTGCACAATTCCTCGGTCAAACGGCTGATTTGCTCGCTGCTTTCTCCGTTTAGTGCCGATTTTACGGTTACCACCGTATCGGCAAAGGTCAGATTTTTGCAACCGCTTAACAGTTCTTTCATCACCTTGGCTGCCAAAGGTGCCCAACTGCCGTTTTCCACCAAAGCCACCGTACGGTTTTGGTAATTCCGTTCGGTCAAATGGTGAATAAATTCTTTCATAAATGGGAAAACGTCGGCATTGTAGGTGGTGGTAGCCAACACCAATTTACTGTAACGAAAAGCGTCTTCTACCGCTTCTGCCATATCACACCGTGCCAAATCGTTGACCACAACCTTGGGGCAACCGTTGGCTTTTAATTCTTCTGCCAACTGCATAACCGCTTTTTTAGTGTTGCCGTAAACCGAGGTATAAGCAATCATAATGCCTTCGGTTTCGGGTTGGTAACTTGACCAAGTGTTGTACAAGTCAATATAATACCCCAAATTTTCGGTCAAAATGGGGCCATGCAAAGGACAAATGGTTTGAATTTCAAGACCTGCGGCTTTTTTCAGCAGGTTTTGTACCTGTGCGCCGTATTTTCCCACAATACCAATATAATACCGTCTGGCTTCGCAAGCCCAATCTTCTTCTACGTCCAATGCGCCGAATTTACCAAAACCGTCAGCCGAAAACAGCACTTTGTCGGTACTGTCATAGGTCACCATAACCTCGGGCCAATGCACCATGGGGGCGGTAACAAAGGTCAAGGTATGTGCTCCCAACCGAAGGGTGTCCCCCTCACCCACCACCAAACGACGGTCGGCAAAATCGGTACCGAAAAATTGACTCATCATGGCAAATGCCTTGGCGGTTGCCACAATGGTGGCGTTGGGATACGTTTTGGCAAAGTTCAACACATTGGCAGAATGGTCGGGTTCCATGTGTTGCACCACCAAATAATCGGGGGTGCGCCCTGCCAGCGCGTGTTGCAAATTGTCAAGCCACTCGTGGGTAAAGCGGGCGTCGACCGTGTCCATAACCGCAATTTTTTGGTCGGTAATCAAGTAAGAGTTGTACGCCATGCCGTTGGGGACAATATATTGCCCTTCAAACAGGTCAATTTCATGGTCGTTGACACCAATGTAACTAATATCTTGCGTAATTTTCATTTTCACCAAATTCCTTTCAGTAAAAATTAGCCTTCTTCAATGTTTTTGGTGGCACAAGCGTTTAACGATTGGTCGGCAAAATGCCCGCTCAAGGATTCATAATAAGCTTGTACCCCCACCATGGCGGCATTGTCGCCGCACAAGTTCAGTTGAGGTAAATACAAAGTGTACCCCGCTTGGTCACAGGCTTGTTGCATACGGGCACGCAACAACGAGTTTGCCGAAACACCGCCTGCCAATGCAATGGTAGTATACCCAAATTCTTTTGCCGCTGCCATGGTTTTTTCAACTAAAATCTCGCAAACATGGTAACGAACCGAAGCCGCCAAATCGGGAACATGATAGGTTTCGCCCTTTTGCTCGCAACGGTGAATGGTGTTAATCACAAAGGTTTTGAGCCCCGAAAAACTAAAGTCCCACGGACACCCCTCTACCTTTGGATGAGGCAAAGCATAAGCCATGGGGTTGCCCTCGTTGGCGATTTTGTCCAAATGCACCCCACCGGGGTAACTCATACCCATGGCACGGGCGGTTTTGTCAAAACATTCCCCCGCCGCATCATCACGGGTACGACCGATGATGTGAAAAGAGGTGTAGTCGGTCACCTCGACCAAATGGGTGTTCCCCCCCGACACCACCAAACACAAAAAGGGCGGTTTTAAGTCGGGATGGGTAATGTAGTTGGCGGCAATGTGTGACCGCAAATGATGTACCGGAATCAACGGTTTACCGGTGGACAAACTAAGCCCTTTGGCAAAGTTCACCCCCACCAGCAATGCCCCAATCAAACCGGGATATGCCGTTACGGCGATTTGGTCAATTTGTTCTAAGGTACAGTCGGCTTGTTCCAAAGCTTGTTTGGTCAAGGCCGAAATACTTTCTACATGACGACGAGAAGCAATTTCGGGCACTACCCCGCCATAAAGCTTGTGTTCTTCTACCTGAGAAGCAATACAAGAAGCCAACACGGTGCGTTGCTCGCATATGGCTACGGCGGTTTCGTCGCAAGAGGATTCAATGGCTAAAATTTTCATACCCGCACCTTACTTCTTTTGATTTTTATAAAAGATGATACGCAGCCCGTCTAACAGCAGGTTGTCGTCAATAAACATGGTTCGTTTGCAATAGGGCACCACTTCTTTGGCACGCCCCCCTGTGGCAACCAAGGTGGCGGGCATACCCAATTGCTCCTCTATACGGTCTGCCATGCCGTCCATCATAGACGCGGTACCGTAAATCAAGCCCGATTTCATGGCGTCAACCGTGTTGGTGCCAATTACCTTACCGGGATTTTTCAAGCTTACGTGGGGAAGTTGTGCGGTGCGATTGGCAAGTGCGTCTAAAGAAATGCCAATGCCTGCGGTAATGGTACCGCCCATAAACTCGCCCTGTTGATTGAGCACGCTTATGGTGGTAGCCGTACCCAAGTCAAACACAATACAAGGCAGGTCGTATTTGGCAACCGCCGCAACCCCGCCGCACACCAAGTCGGCACCGGTTTGTGCGGGGTCGTCGATTTTAATATTTAACCCTGTTTTGATACCCGAGCCAACCACCAAAGGATTTACCCGTACTGCCAGCTCTACCGCGCGAGACAAAATTGAGTTCAGTCCCGGTACGACCGAGCCGATGATTGCCCCCCGAAAGGTGACCTGCTCTAACCCGTGCAACGCCAAAATGTTGCGCAGTTCTACGGCATATTGGTCGGCAGTACGCACACGGTCGGTAGACAAACGAGCGGTTAAAATTAACTGCTCTTGGTCATATACACCCAAGGTAATGCAGGTGTTGCCCATATCCATAACAAGTAACATAGGATTTCACTTCCCATTTCTAAACTGGATTTATTATACAATCGAAACCGCAAAATTGCAATAGAAAAAGCGCAATTTGGTTTGGTCTACGCTTTGGCAAAAGCATAGCGGGTAACCGAGGTAAATTCGGTTTCTGCCGCTACAACACAAGAGGGAAATTGCGGTTGATTGGGGGTGTCGGGGAAAAACTGCGTTTCTAAACAAAACGCACCATTGCGACACAAGGGTTTCCCCTCTTTTCCCAACGGCTCGTTTAACACGTTGCCGGTATACAGTTGTACCCCCGGTAGGTCGGTGGAGCAGGTTAACCGAATTTTGGTGTTGGGTGCGGTGGCGGTAATCACGTCTTGACGCCACGCTTTGGTGTCGCCCAACACATAGTTGTGGTCATAGCCCCCTGCCAATTGCAATTGAGGGTGTTGTGCCCCAATGTCTTGCCCAATGGGTTTTGCCAAACGAAAATCAAAGGGTGTGTCGGTTACCTCTAACAATTCACCGGTGGGAATCAACAACGAGTCAACGGGTGTAACGGCGTTTGCTTGTATGGTAAGCAGAGTGTTTAAACAATTGGGTTCACCTAAGGTAAAATAGGTGTGGTTGGTAAAGTTCATAACCGTGTCGCAGTCACTTAACCCGTTGTAGGTTATGGTTACTGCATTGTCTTGCACCGCAAAGGTCACCGTAAGGTGCAGGTTGCCGGGGTAACCGCCTTCGCCATGGGGCGAAAACAAACGAAATGCCACCGTGTGGTCGTCTACCTCTTCCCCTGCAAACAGTTGCCCGTGAAAACCAACCGACCCGCCGTGCAACGAGTTTACCTTGTTGTCGTTTGCCTCAACGGTATAAGATTGCCCGTTTAAACAAAACCCCGCACCGCCGATTCGGTTGGCATAGCGCCCTATGGTTGCCCCTTGAAACGAAATACCTTGTTGGTACCCGGCCAAA
>JAFYMD010000073.1 GCA_017556785.1 Clostridia bacterium
GTTTTAGAACCAAACGGAACCGCCCAAAAGGATTCAAATCCGCGAAAATGATCCAAACGTAGACCGTCTAATCCCAACAACGAAAATGCCAGCCGTTTTTTCCACCAAGAAAAGCCGTCGGCCTTCATTTTATTCCAATCATACAGGGGATTTCCCCACAATTGTCCGTCTTTGGCAAAATAATCGGGCGGACAGCCTGCGACATGGGTCGGGTAACCTTTTTCGTCCAACATAAATTGTTCAGGATTACTCCATACGTCACAACTGTCAAAAGAAACGTAAATCGGTAGATCGCCAATAATACGAACACCATTTTTATGAGCGTATTCTGCCAAATCCTGCAATTGCGCGAAAAAGTGGTATTGAGTAAACTGCCAAGCAAATTCGGTATCAACATCAGGGGTAAGGTTGGTCCATTTCACCCAACATCTACCATCATTGGCTTCCTTAAGTGCCATAAATTTGGCAAAATCCCCAGCATAAGTTTCCTTCGCCCAATCGGCAATCCTAGTACGTTCTGTTGCCGAAACCCGCTTAGCCGCTTTTTTGAGCAATGCCATGCGTTCTTTTTCCAAGCGTTTGTATTCACAAAGGTAGGGAGATTTTTGCTTGGCTTCAGCCAGCTCTTCTTTGGTAATCAGCCCCTGCTTTGCTAAGGTAGGCAAATCAATAAAATAAGGATTACCGCTAAATGCCGAATAGGATTGATACGGAGAATGAAAAGAATCGGTCACCCCATAAGGCAGAATTTGCCAATAAGTGAAACCGTTTTCCGCAAGGAAATCCACAAATTTCTTTGCTTCGCTGCCAAAACTACCAACCGAATACTCACCCGGCAAAGAGAATATAGGCATCAAAACACCGCTTGCTCGTTTCATTATGCTTTCACAGCCTTATGATAAGTCTTTTTCCCTTTTTTGATCATTGCGTAACCTTCGGCAAAAGCGTCGGAACCAACAACAGCAAAGGGATCGGTAATTTTTTGCTCGTTTACCGCTACACCGCCTTGTTGAATCAATCGTTTCGCTTCCCCTTTGGAAGGACACAAACCACAACGAATCAATAGGTCGGTAATAACGATTCCCCCATCGGTAAAGTCAGCATCGGTCAAATCGGTAGTGGGAACATTTTCTAAATTTCCGCCACCGCCAAACAAGGCCTCTGCTGCCGCTTTGGCTTTATCAGCTTCTTCGGTTCCATGCACCATAGCAGTAAGTTCGTAGGCCAAACGAGCTTTTACGGCATTGAGTTCGCTGCCTTCTGCCTTGGCCAATTCGTTAATTTCTTCCAAGGAAACAAAAGTAAGCATTTTCATGCATTTAATTACGTCGGCATCGTCTACGTTGCGCCAATACTGATAAAATTCATAGGGTGTGGTTTTTTCGGCATCCAGCCATACGGCACCCTTTTGGGTTTTCCCCATCTTTTTCCCTTCGGAGTTAAGCAGCAAGGTAATGGTCATGGCATAAGCATCTTTACCTAGTTTTTTGCGAATCAATTCGGTACCACCCAGCATATTGGACCACTGGTCGTCACCGCCAAATTGCATATTACAACCATATTTCTGATACAAAGCATAAAAGTCATAACTCTGCATGATCATATAGTTGAATTCCAAGAAAGATAAGCCTTTTTCCATGCGTTGTTTATAACATTCGGCGCGAAGCATATTGTTTACAGAGAAACAAGCCCCTACTTCACGAAGCAGTTCAACATAATTCAGGTCAAGTAACCAATCGGCATTGTTAACCATCATAGCTTTTCCTTCGGAAAAGTCGATGAAGCGACTCATTTGCTTTTTAAAGCATTCGCAGTTGTGCGCAATGGTTTCAGGAGTCATCATTTGGCGCATGTCAGTACGACCTGAAGGGTCGCCGATCATGGCAGTACCGCCGCCGATCAAGGCAATGGGGCGATTGCCGGCCATTTGCAATCGTTTCATTAAGCACAAAGCCATAAAATGACCAACGTGCAAACTGTCTGCCGTGGGGTCAAAGCCGATGTAAAACACCGCTTTCCCATTGTTAACCATTTCTTTGATTTCATCTTCGTCGGTTACTTGGGCAATCAATCCACGAGCAACCAATTCTTCATATACTGTCATGTTAGTACCTCCGCACATGATAATTTATTGATTCATAAGTTCAAGAGCAGTTTGCAGTGAAGCTGAAGTAACGGTCTCACCACCAATGATTCGTGCTAATTCTTGCAATCGATCGTCACGAGACAATTGCGTTACGGTTGTAACCGCCTGCCCTGATTCAACATTTTTTTCAATTAAGTAATGTGTATTTGCCTTAGCAGCAATTTGAGCCAAATGAGTAATGCAAATAATTTGATGTTGCTCTGACGTTTTTCGAAGTTTGTCCCCTACTTTTAACGCGGCTCGTCCGCTGATTCCGGCATCAATTTCGTCAAAAATCAATGTATTTACCTTATCTTGTCGCGTCAAAACACTAATAATCGCCAGCATAATGCGGGAAAGTTCACCGCCTGATGCAATTTTTGACAAAGGTTTTGGCGTTTCACCGGGATTGGCAGAAATAAAAAACTCCATCTTTTCTTGCCCGTTGCCATACATTTCACAGGGAGTAAATTGCGTGACAAATCGAACGTTTGGCATATTTAAAAACTGCAGTTCATCCTGCACCGCTCGATCCAAGCCGTTGGCCGCTGTTTGACGTGCTTTGGTCAAACGGTCGGCAGCTTGGAGCGCCGTTTGTTTGGCCAATGCCATTTTCTGCGAAAGTTCCTGTAGCAGTTGGTCAGAGGATTCTAATTTTGCCAATTCTTCTTGTGCTTGTTGCAAATAGGTCAACATAGCCGTTTCGTCTTGTCCGTATTTACGAGACAGCCGATAAAGCAGATCCAGTCTCTCCTCGATTTCTGCCAATTCTCTTGGATCAAAAACCAAATCTTCCGACAGGGTACGGATCTCATCTCGTACCGCATCTAACTCATAACCCAAAGAGCGTAACCGTTCATCGATGCCATCTACCGACATATATCCTGCACAATCGTCCATATAATCTGCGGCCGATTGTACCATGTCAACCCCACCGCTCTGATGTTCGTCACCATCTAAATATGCCAATGCTGTTTGTAAAGCGGTTGCGATTTTTTCGCTGTTAGCGGCAATTTTTTTGCGAGCAGTAAGCTGCTCGTATTCGCCAATCTGTAAATTAGCGGCAGAAAGTTCATTCACTTGGTAGGTCAACATATCGATTTGCCGAGCTTTATCCGCCTCATCCATTTGCAATTGGTTGTATTGGGCAGTCAATTGCTTATAGGTCTGATAGGCACTTTGATATTGCACCAAAGCATCGGTATCTTGTAATAATTGATCCACAAAAGCACCATGTGACGTCGAGTCTAACAAAGAATGATTGTCTTGTTGTCCGTGAATGTTGATCAATAATACTGCCAACTGACGAAGAATTGCCGTGTTGGCGGGACAACCGTTGATTCGGCAAGCGGTACGACCGTCAGCCGTAATCGTACGGTGCAACAGTACACAGTTGTCATCGTACGGAAATCCCAATTCCTCTAATTTGTCAATAACCTCATGAGAGCAATTTTCAAACAAAGCCGACACCGTTGCTTTATCGCTACCGTGACGCACCAAATCCTTGGACGTTCGACTTCCCAAAACAGCGCTCAAAGAATCGATCAAAATCGATTTCCCCGCACCTGTCTCACCGGTTAATACACAAAAACCGGGAGTAAACTCAATCTGTGCTTTTTCAATTACCGCAACATTTTCGATTTGTAAAGTGCTTAACACCGTCGATCACCTATCGCGTAGCATCATGGTAAATTCATGTGCCAAATTTTGTGCTTGTTGTTCGGTACGTGTAATTGCCAAAATGGTATCGTCTCCTGCCAACGTACCTACAATAGACGATAAATTCATATTATCCAGCGCGGCACATGCGGCATTGGCCATACCACTATGGCATTTTAACACCACATTATTCATGGCATAATCCACGTGAACCACCGCACCCATAAATATGTCGGAAAAATTCATCCCCAATTTGGAAATCTCACTTTTGGGACTCATATATCTATAATTTTCGTGGGAATCCAATGCTTTGATCAACCGCAACTCTTTCATATCGCGCGAAACGGTTGCTTGCGTTACTTCATATCCCGCCGATTTTAGATAACGCAACAAATCCTCTTGTGTTTCAACCACATACTCGGCGATAATTTCTTTGATTTTTTCATGACGTTGCTTTTTCATGCTACACGTTCCTGTTCATCATTTTATTATTATATACGTCGAAAAAAGTGTCCTTCTTGATTCGAATCAACCGAACCGCACGATCGGTTGATTTTTGCACCGTAATTTCTCTACCCGTAACATCAATAGGCGTTTCACCGTCCATGCAAACAATGGTTTGTCCGTTGTCGGCACAGCGAGCGCCGATATGTAAAGGGTGCGCCGGAGAAAAGACCAGAGAGCGAGAAGGTGACGAATATGGGCAAATAGGGGTTACAATCAAGCCTTCAATAAAAGGGTCTAAAATGGGGCCACCTGCTGACATGGAGTATGCCGTAGAACCCGTAGGAGTGGCAACAATCAAGCCGTCGGCACGGTAATTTATTTGTCCCCCTTGCAATCCGTCTCGCAAACAGATGTCCATCATTCGTGCAGGACCGTTTCGGGTGACGACCGCTTCATTTAATGCATAATGCTTTTCGACTACTCCGTCTTTCTCAAACGAAACAGACAATAACATACGAGAGTCAATCGTATATTCACCGTTGGGAATGCAGGAAAGCAAATGCGCCTCATCCGGTTCAAGGCCCGCCAAAAAGCCCACACGACCGGAATTGATCCCAAAAATAGGTAAATCATATTCTGCCGCTCGCTTGGCAGTATGCATAATCGTACCGTCACCACCGACAACCGTCACCCAGTCGGCTTGTTGAAAATGCTCGACGGGCAAAATTTCAATCGACAACCGTTGCAATACCTCGCGGATACGACGTACGTTTTCGCCTGCTTTGTAATCGTCCGATTTGCCAATAAGTACCGTTTTCAATTTGTGTCACCCAATTCCTGATAGGCGGCTTTTACCGTTTGCTCGGGAACTACCAAACACGCTTCCGCCATTTCTTTGGTTATATAAACTAAGTATTCTATATTTCCGTGAGAACCTTTAACGGGAGAAAAGGTTAATCCCAAAACAGTAAATCCGGTATCATTTATCAATCGCAATAACTGATACAACACCCGAAGATGCACATTTTGATTGCGTACAATACCATTTTTCCCTATATTTTCTTTACCTGCCTCAAATTGAGGCTTGATCAAACAAACAGCACGCCCTTTTGAGGACAACACCTCAAACAGCGGCGGAAGAATCTTTTCGAGTGAGATAAACGAAACGTCTACCGATGCAAAGTCAATCGACTCCGAAATATCCTTGGAAGTCATATACCGAAAATTAACCTGTTCCATGCTCACAACTCGTCGATCCTGACGCAATGAATCGACCAATTGATTGGTTCCAACATCGACCGCATATACCTTGTCTGCTCCGTGTTGCAACATGCAATCGGTAAAACCGCCGGTAGATGCCCCAACATCCATACAAACCATATTTTGTAAATTGATGGAAAACGTTTCGATTGCCTTTAATAATTTATAGCCGCCACGGCTAACAAAGCGCATTTCTCCCCCGCGAATTTCAATTTCATCCACATCGTTCACAACAAGAGAACATTTTTTGCAACATTTACCATTTACGTAAACATTGCCGCCGTCAATCAGTACCTTAGCTTTGGCTCTGCTAACAACCAAATTTCGATCAAGCAACTCTTTATCTAACCTACTCATACCGATACTCCTTGCGACTTAACAAACGAAACAATCCTGTCGGCCGTCAAACCACAACATGCCAAACATTGCTCTGTCGATGCATGGGAAACAAACCGATCTCCCAGCGTTACCGCATGAGCAGAACCATTATAACCCATTTTGCATAAAGTTGCAAGAATTTCTTGTGAAACACTGCCATTTTCCACATTTTCTTCAAAAAGATACAATTCTTTGTATGAAAGCATTTCCGAAAACAGCCCCTCGGGCAAAGGTTTGATTTGATTGATCGTGATAACGTCTGCTTGACAAGACAAAGCCGCTTCCATACAAGCGCCGGTCAAACGTCCATAGGTCACCAACGCACGGCTATGTTCCCCATTTTTCAGCACGGTCACATCATTATTTAATTTTACATTATCCAGCAGTTTATGTTGACCGCCGCGAGGATACCGAATGGCAATCATCCCATCGGGCAAAGCTAACGCACGTCGCAAAGAATATTGTAATTGTTGAAAATTACAAGGCGAATACACCATAGCAGAAGGGATTGAGCGCAAGTAAGACGCATCAAATATACCGTGATGAAGTTCACCGTCCTCCCCTACCAATCCGGCTCGGTCAACGCACAAGACAACCTTGACGCCTTGTGCAGAAACATCATGAATCAGCTGATCATAACTACGCTGTAAAAAGGAAGAATAGACGGCAACGAAAGGAATCATACCGCCTTTGGCAAGGCCCGAAGCAAAGGTTACTGCGTGTTCTTCGGCAATTCCCACGTCAAAATAACGTTGGGGAAATTGTTTTGCAAACTCGGTCAACCCGGTACCGTCACACATAGCTGCCGTAATTGCACAGATCGATGGATTTTCTTTCGCCAAATCACACATTGTTTTTCCGAACACGTGAGAAAAGCTGTCGGAAGACGGTTTACATTCTCCCGTATCAAGATCCATACCGGAAGAAACACCATGATAATCCTTTGGTGTTTTTTCTGCAAAAACATATCCCTTCCCTTTACAGGTACATACGTGAACCAAAGCCGGCCGATGGGTCAATTTGGCCGATTCAAAAGCTTGCTCCAATTGGTGCAAATCATGCCCGTCAACCGGACCGATATACGAAAATCCCAAATCTTCAAACAACGTACTGTGGTATAGCAGGTTTTTGAGGAACGTCTTTCCGCGGTAAACAATGCGATGTAACCATTTTCCAATGAACGGAATATGTAATAACCCATTGGCAAATCGATTTTTTGCTTTAGAATACCCAGGGCGTATACGTATCGCCGCCAAATGACGCGCCATGCCGCCCACATTGCCTGAAATAGACATTTTGTTGTCGTTGATCACAACAATGTGCTTGTTGTTTTTCATACGTCCCGCATTGTTGAGACCCTCGTATGCCAATCCTCCGGTCAAAGCACCATCACCAATAATCGAAACGGTATAATGAGGTTGTTGCTGTAGTTGTGCCGCGACTGCCAAGCCGAGGCCCGCAGAAACCGACGTACTGCTGTGTCCGGATAAAAAAACGTCGTGCTCGCTTTCTTGCGGACGAGTAAAACCAGACAAGCCCCCTTGCTGACGCAAAGAGGCAAATCGGTCGTAACGACCGGTTAATAATTTATGAGTATAGCACTGATGTCCTACGTCGAAAACGATTTGATCCTTCGGAGAATCAAACTGACGATGTAACGCCACCGTCAATTCCACCGTACCAAGATTGGATGCCAAGTGCCCCCCATTTTGGGAAACAATTTGCATTAGCACCTCGCGGACTTCCCCGCACAAAGCAGGCAAAGCCTCAGCCGGCAAGGCTTTTAAATCAGCAGGACTGTTGATTTTTTCAAGAAACATAACAAAAACCCTTTTAGTGTTTGCGATGTAATAAATAGTCAGAAAACTCAGCCAAAAACGTTCCTTCTTCACCAAACACCGACAACGCATTTTTCGCCCGTTCGTTATGAACAGTGGCATATTCCATGGTCTTCTCTACACCAAATAAGGTCACGTAGGTGGTTTTTCCACATTGGGCATCACTACCAATGGGTTTCCCCAATTCTTCTTCGGTAGCCGTTACGTCTAACACATCGTCCACCATTTGGAAGATGATGCCAACTTCGCAGGCATATTCTTCTGCCGCTTTCAATTGTTCTTTGGTGGAAGAAGCTGCCAAACACCCCATTTGAGCGGCCGCTAAAATCATCATACCGGTTTTTCCTGCATGAATTTCTGCCAACGTTTCATGGTCAACCGGGCGCTCTTCTGCGTCCAAATCCATGGCCTGTCCACCGCACATTCCCTCGTAACCGCAACATTTAGCAAGCAATTCGACAGCTTTTACCACTTGTTCGGCAGGTACTTGGCAAGCGTTCAAAGCGGTTTTAAAGGCGCAGGCTTGCAAGGCATCCCCTGCAAGCAGAGCTACTGCTTCGCCATAAGCTATATGGCAAGAAGGTTTACCTCGGCGCAGATCATCATTGTCCATGCAAGGCAAGTCATCATGAATCAGGGAGTATGCGTGAATCATTTCTACCGCACAGGCAAACGGCAAAGCATCAACAGGATTCCCACCGCAAAGACGACAAAACTCCAAGCACAAGGCAGCTCGAATTCGCTTACCACCACCAAGCACCGAGTAACGCATAGCCTCTACCAAACGATTATAGGCGTCGAATGGGGTATTGGCTTGGTGCAATGCTTGTTCCAGGGCTTGCTCAGTCATGAGAGCATATTCTTGCAACCGCTCATTGACCTTCATTGGGAATCCTCCTTTCCCAATTCTTCAACCTTTAAGCGGGCTGATTTCAAGGTTTCATCACACCGTTTCACCAATACTTGTCCTTCTTCGTATAGATCAATGGATTCTTCTAACGGGCGGCTACCTTCTTCTAACAGACGAACGATTTCTTCTAAGCGTTCCATTGTTTCTTGAAAAGATTGTTTTTTTACGGTTGCCATTACACTTCCTCCTTTTGTTCCACCACACACGTGGCTGAGCCTTCTCCTAAAATCAGCTGTATTCGATCTCCAATCGTTAACTGCTCAGCCGAACGAATAACAGCACCATCCTTTTTGGTCAAAGTATATCCCCGTTTCAAAACGCCCAACGGAGAATACGCTTGCAAACGTGCCGAAAGCGTACAACATTGATTCTCTCTTTCGGTCAGTTGTTCTCTTACAAGTGATGAAAACCGTTGTTCCGCCCGATCTAACCTTTGGATATACGGTTCTATAATCGTGTGAGGAGTTGTCAATTTTCTGCAAGATGCCAAACGGTTGAGCACCCGTTCTTCGGTTTCAATTCGGCTAACCATTCGTGTTGTCATTTGCTCTTTGTAATAAGCAACCGAAGCCAGCAGATCGGTCAATTGCGGCACCGCCAATTCTGCCGCCGCAGAAGGTGTAGGAGCCCGCAAGTCAGCAACAAAATCGGAAATCGTAAAATCGGTTTCATGCCCAACGGCCGAGATTACGGGAATCGGACAATTATATATGGCAAAGGCTAATTCTTCGCTGTTAAAAGCCCACAGATCCTCCATAGAACCGCCGCCCCTACCGATAATTATCACGTCTATATCGTCACGAAAAGACAGGGTATTTATCATATCAGTCAACTGACCTGCTGCCGTTTCCCCTTGGACTTGCACGGGACACATGAGCACTTTGGCCACCGGATACCGACGAGTCAGAATATTCAGCATATCCTGTACCGCCGCTCCTGTGGGAGAGGTCACCAACGCAATCGTTTCGGGAAAGGCGGGCAGCGTTTTTTTATGTTCATGATCAAACAAACCGATTTTTTCAAGTTTGTCTTTTAACTGCTCAAAAGCAAGACTAAGTGCACCCATTCCATCGGGTTGCATATCTTCAATATACAATTGATACCGTCCGTCTCGGTCATATAAGGTCACCCGACCACGGCAAATCACCCGCATTCCATCCTGCGGGACAAATCGCATCCGCTGAACAGCAGAACGAAACATCACCGCACCAATCAATGCATTTTCATCTTTTAAACTCAAGTACCAATGTCCGGAACGGTAATGATTGGTAAAATTAGAAATTTCTCCCACCACAAAAACATTCGCAAGGTGAGGATCTTGTTCCAAAAGATTTCTGGCGTACGTATTTAATTGGGTAACCGATAATACAAGTTCATTCATGGCAATAATTCCAATCGTAAAGCAGCAAGGTAAGCTACCCCTGCAGCATTGTCAGAAGAAAACGCAGGCGGAGCAAAAAAACCGCCAAATCGTTCTGACAACTGTTTTTGTAAAATAGAGTTCGACATAACGCCGCCGGCATACAACAACGGTAATTTTCCATATTCCGCAAGCAAGGCTTCGGTCATTGCCGAAATTGCCGCGCCGATTGCTTCGATGCAATAACGCGCAATATCTTCTTTTGCCGCACCGCGTTCCAATAGTTGACGACATTGATTTTCTATCCCGGATAAACTACAATCGGCCCCTTTCAAAGTCGCCTTGGGTTTACGAGGCAAACTGCCGTTTTGGGCAAGTTTGTCCAGTTCTTTTCCTGCCGGGAAAGATAACGCAAGCATACCGCCTACTCGATCGACGGCTTGACCCGCTTTTAAGTCCAAAGAGGTTGCAATTAAAGACACTTCAAATCCGTAGTTTGCTTTGGGTTCTACCAAAACCGCCTCAGTTGTCCCACCGGAAACATGAAACGCTATAAATTTTTCGGTCAATAACTCCGTATGTCCCGAGCCAAAGGCGGCGGCTGCGATGTGGCCTTCTTGGTGAGAACATTCCACAATGGGAACATGTAACGCATTTCCTATAGAATAGGCCGTCATTTTTCCAACGGTAAAGCAAGGCATATAAGAACCTTGAGCGGTTCTTGGGGTGACAGAAACGCCAATGGCGCTTGGGGGATGATTCCCTTTGCACACCGAATCGATCATTTGATCCAATGCTTGCGTATGATGAAAAACCGCCTCACTTTGCCGCAACCCCATGTTCCCTTTGGGAACGGGTAACAGTTTTGAGGCGGTATCCATTTGAGAAAGGGCCGGTTGCCAAAAAGCAGCCGACGTAGTATAGTTACTGGTATCAATTCCCAAGATTCTCATTGCTTTGACAGTTCCTCCTTGCGAGAAACGGAACCCAACACACCGTTGATATACGACGCATCATCGGCTGTTGCAAACTTCTTGGCTAATTCTACCGCTTGATCAATCGATACCCCAACGGGAATGTCGGGGCGGAACAATAATTCAAAACAACACAGTCGCAAAATAGCAAGTGCCACGCGGGAAAGTCGTTCTCGCTTCCATCCGATACAATGTTTGTCGATCAAAGCGTCGATTGCGTCCAAATTGTCAAAAGTACCAATCGCCAACTCATTCATAAAAGAATCTTCTTCCAACTGACGGGCAATTACGGCAGACTCGATAATCTCGGGAATGGATTCATCACGAAAGCTTTTTTCAAATATCAGTATAAATGCCTGTTCTCTGGCTACACTTCGTTTCATAATATACTTCCTACCTAATATACTAATTGCTATTTGATTTTGGGTGAAGCAATATTTTTGACCAAAACATTGACACGAGACACCGGACGACCGATCATGTTTTGTACCGAAGATTTTACTGCACGCTGTACATTTTTACAAACATCACTCAATTTGGCAACGGGAGTGGCAATAATAGCAATATCAATGACCATGGCTCCGTCGAGAGATTTAACACGAATTGCTTTGGCCTCTAACGTACGCTTGGTAAGACCTCTGAAATCGGAACCGATTGGTGCCAAATTAGCAACACCCCGTACTTCCAATGCGGCAACACCCGCAATTTTTGCAATAACATTTTCCGACACAACCACACCGGCTGTTTGTTTATTGGTAATTTTCGGATTCATGGAATCATCTCCTTCAAAGGTATTATACCACATTTTTTCAACTTCTCAACTATTTTACTTCAATTATTTTAATATTTTGTAAAGAAAATCGACTTTCTTGTCGAGCAATCTCTTGAATTTGTACTGTTTCGTCAGCAAGAAGCCCATTTGTTTGCACGATCACCGTTACGTCGCTATCACCAATAATGGCTACACATTCCGCAAATCCTTTTGCTTTTACCAGTTCTTCTATGTTTCCTTCGGTTTCTATATTTTTCGCGATCGTCACCGAATGGTCGGTTGCTTGAGCAACGGCAGACGCTTCGGATTTTACATTGTCAATGATTTCTTTCAATTCTGCCAATGCGGCATCCCTCGCCTGTTTGCGATTGGTTCTGGCTTTTGTGAAATAGTTTTCTTCGGTCGTTTCTGTGGCATCGGCATTAACATATAACGCCTGCCCCATAGAATTTCCGCTCAATACATTAGACACCGAGGTGGGTTGTTCAGCAGACAAATACCAATTCAAATAAACCGCCACCCCTAAAAAAAGTATCAAAACCCCTAACAACAAACTCCGTTTTTTTGAAAATGTTTTTTGTTTAGACATAAAAATATTCATCCTTTCAAGAGATTGTACCTTGTATCACACAAATACGCGTTTCGCTGATATGTAGAGCAGTTGCTACCGCCTTGCATACCTTTTGACATACAGTAGGATTATCTCCCCCGTCACACACGACCACCACTCCTTTCACCTTGGGAGATAATTGGGTAATCAACAACGGCTGCTCGCCGTTGTCGGTTTCTACCATAATATATGTTTCTTCGTCCGCAGATTCTTTTTCTGCCGAAAACTTGTTGTCTTCGCTGGTTTCGGTGGTGTTTTTACTGTTTTTTTCTTGGGTAGCATAAATGTATTCGGTCCCTTGATCAATGGTAACCATAACTTTACACCTTCCAACCCCTCCAACGCGTTGCAACATATCACACAACTGATTTTCCAAATTTGCGGCATACTGCTCTGACGAAATCGTAATCGAAGACGAGTCATTATCGGCTGCTTCATCAACGGACATTACTCCCGACAAACCAATCAATAATATTCCCAATAGGCCTATGGCAAACAACCAATTATATTTTCCTTTGCTCTTAAAAAAAGCAATTGCCTTATCCCATTTCATTTTTTAGTTTACCACCTCAACCATAGTTTGAATCACCGATTGCACACGTGATTTAATTTTATTTTTTTCAGACAACGTCCCTTGAACGGATAATGAAATGCGGTCGATAAACACACGATAATCTTTCACCGACGTTTCTAGAGATTGAATCGTTACAGGGATATTTTCTTGGCTGGCAATCAATGCTACCGTTGCCTCTACCTCTTTGACGGTTGCTTGTTCCAATTGATACGCCCCCTTCTCGGACAATTCATGCGGTATAAATTCTTCGGCACGATACGTCTCTATCTGAAAATATTCCCCCATGGGGCTTATTAGCATAACAACCAAATATACTGAAACAACAAAACCGGTAATTTTTCCAAAATTCCCTTGCGGAATCATGTACCGAAGCACACTGACAATTATTGAAATCACACAAATGTTTAATACGATTTCCTTTGCTGTATTCATAGATCACCCACCTGCTGAAGCCATAACCCCTAGAGAAATAACATAAACAACAAAACAACAAACGATTACTGAAAAAACAATACCAATCGTATCGCCAATGGATTGAAGCAGACCGGTAAGCGATGATGTGCCCATCATTTCAGACAACGACGTCAAAACCATAACACCCACTCGCCATAATACAATTTCCAAAAATATCGGTAACAGCATAACCAATACAACACCGATTCCAATCATTCCACTCCCTGTCTTCACCAGCGACAAGCAACTTTGTACCATGCCAACCGATTCAGAAAGCGCCCCACCAATCACAGGAACCATATTTCCGATAAAATATCGCGTTGTACGCTGTGACAACGAATCCGCAGCGCCTTGTACTCCTCCCGTAATCGTCAATATGGCAGAATATACCGTGGTGGAAATCCCCAACACCCAAACCGTTATCTTTTTAATTGCCGCAGTTACACCGGTCAGTTTGTCGCCCGGTGAAATCCACCGACACAACGAAATCCCCATAAACATTCCCAAAAGCGGCATTAGCAAATAATTCGCCAAATAAACAATCAATTGTGAGCACCCAAATACGATGCCTCCGGTACTGCCGGCCACAAGAATATGTCCTGCCTGCATTAATAGACCCACATAGATCGGTATGAACACAAGCATAAATTGTCCCACACCGCCAATCGCTGTCGCAGTTTTGGTCAAGGTTGCCCCCAGGGGAACAATTAGGACAGACGTAAGGCAAACAACAGCAAAAAAATGCTCTATCAAATCATGCTGTGTTTCCGTAGTAAGTGATACGTTTTGGGTCAAAGAACTTAGCAAAATAATACAACTGCCACCACCGACTGCCGGCAATATACCGCTCATCGCTTCCGTAAACCAAAACACCAACGCTTCGCCCAAGGCTGAAAAAGAAAAACCGTTTCCCGAAAACACATTTTTAGGTGCGACCCCAAAGTCTTCCAGCATTTGCTTGGTTTGCGAATCCAATTGGTCAATCGTTTGCTGTAGTCCGCTATTTTCCCATTGTTCTTGTATCAGCTGTGCTTGATCTGTGTCTCCCTGTACCCATACGGTAAAAAACAAACAAAACAAGAGAATTGTTCCTATGTATTTCATAATTCTATCAACTTCATAATCGTTTGAACAATTTGCGTGAGCATCGGCAAAGCCAACGTCACAATCATAACCTTCCCTGCCAATTCTACATATCCTGCGATCGCAGTTTCACCGGCATCACAACACATATCCGATGCAAAACGACAAACATACCCAATTCCGATTGCTTTAATCAATAATTTAAGCCATTCACTATGACTACCCGCCCGCCGAGACAACTCTCGCAAAAAATCCGTGGTATGCTGCAACAACGACAAACAAGTCCCCAAAACAATGCCTCCGCCAATCATTGCCAAAATCAAAGCATATACGGGATTGTAGCGACGAAGCAATAAAACGCCAACCACCGTTAACATAGCGATCCCCACAACAACAGTTACGTTCATAGATCAAACACGTCTTTTATCATGTCAAAAAGCGCGGCAATCTCTTTGGTCATCATAAATAAAACCACAATCAACCCTGCTAAAGTGGTCATAAGCGCTTGTTCTTCGCGACCCGAACGAATCAACAATTGGTTAAGAACCGCTACAATAATTCCGATTGCGGCGATTTTAAAAATCAGATCCACGTCCACGTCTTCATCATCCTTCTCTATACCAACAAAATCCCAATGCCTATTGAGGTCAAAACGCATAATCGTTGATAAAGCTTCCCTTTGCTCTGTTTATCGCGTCGAGCGGTTTCAAACAGTTCTTGAAATCGAATACCGTAATGCTCCATGTGACAAAGCTGACCTTCGGTATCGGTACGCCCTACCCCCAATGCGTAGGATTCAATTAATGTTCTCTGTTCTTTGGGAATTGCCAATTGAACTAAAGTCGGCTGAATCAAACACAAAAACAATTTATGAAACTCTCGTTCTTCCCCATCGTTAAGACACCAACCATCATAAGGGTATTGCCGTAAAAATCGAAGTAAAATTCTATACGGTGAATCGGATGTGTATCGAATTTCGTTTGCAAAATATTCGGTTAGTTTTTTCATATGTTGCCAAAATACAATTCGTTTGTTATATTGCATTAAGATGTGGATACCGATTAAATTGATAGTCAAAATCAGCAATATGATCCCCGTAAATTTCAGCCAACCAATCATTGGTTTTTACAATCCTTTCTACCCTACCTTTTCCTTGGTCCCCATCCAACAGGACAAGCGTCTCAAATGCCTTTGATCGAATCAAAGCCATAGCCCACGATTTTCTCTGTATTTCTTCTAAACTATTTGCATGCAAACTTGCCACGATGCGAATACCGGCATGCACGCACACCATGATTTCTTCCGCCTCTTGCCGGGAACCGATTTCGTCACAAATCATGACTTGCGGCGACAAACTTCGCGTAGCCAGTTCCATGGCGGTAGTTTTTGGGAATCCGTTCAAAACATCGGTGTTCACGCCAATATCATTTTGCGGTTTCCCGTTATACACTGCCGCCAACTCACCCCGTTCGTCTATCAAAACGACCTTGTTTCGAGGATTTTGCTCACCGGACAATTGCCGCGCCAAATCTCGTAAAACAGTAGTTTTCCCGCTACCGGGACAACCAATAACCAGTACTCCTCCTATTTCAGCATATGCTACGATTGGGTCTGCCAAACCTTTTACCTGGCGTGCCACCCGTATATTGACCGAAGATATATCTTTGACAGATGCTATCTCGCTCTCTTTTACCACAGCGGTAGAAGCAATTCCAACACGATGTCCTCCCGGTATGGTAATGTAGCCCTTGGTTAATTCACGTTGATACGTATGAATGGAAAATTCACAAATCATTCGAACCGTCTGATCCAAATCCGCTTTGGTACATACCAACGTTTGTTTTTGGAAGCAATTATGAAGACGTCCCTCAAAATCGATAAAAAAATAGCCGTCTGTCGTGGTTAAAACCACAGGCATTTCCGCGCGTAAACGAATTTCATGTAGCTGCTCTTTATCTCTGTTTGTTAAACGGCTAATCGGCTCGTGCAACGACCGAGGCAAGTACAAAAAAATCTGTTGTAGATCAGTCACTATATCCCTTCTTCCTAATAGTACAACATATGTATGTTTGTCCGTAATTATACGTGTCATAAAAGGAATGTGACAATAAACGCACTACTCATTACCACCGAAATATCGGCAATCAACGCCGCAAGCAACGTATGCCTTGTTCGATTTACACCAACAGAGCCATAGTAAACGGTTACCGCATAGAAGGTTGTCTCGTCCGAGCCACACATGACCGATGCAATCCGTCCAATATAACTGTCCGGTCCGTATCGCGCAAACAAATCCGATAAAAGCGCCGTTGCACCACCGCCGGAAATAGGATGTAAAAGTGCAAGAGGAATCACCTCGACCGGTGTGCCAATAAAATCTGCAACAGGACGAAAAGCGACCATCAACATGTCCAACGCCCCTGAAGATTGAAACATTGTTACCGCTGTAATAAACCCAACCAAAGTCGGCAACAATCGCACCATGGTCTGCATCCCTTCGTATGCACCGCCTAAAAAAGTATCCAACACCGGGACTTTGCGAAACATACCGTAGCCGATTATCACCAAAACCATACAAGGCACCACATATACACCTATATCAGTCATGCCGTTTTCTCCTTCGATTGAGCAAAAATGCCAATCCCACGCCAACTACTACACTAATGATGGATACAACCCAAATGGGTATCATCACCTCCATGGGGGCAGCAGAATGATATTTATTTCGTAACACAGCAAGTCCGGTGGGAATCAATTGAATCGAAACCGAATTCAAAACCACAAATGTTACCATGCTATTGCTCGCAACATAAGAATTGCGGTTAATTTGTTGCAGTTCGTCCATCGCTTTAAGTCCCAATGGGGTAGCGGCATTCCCCAATCCCAAAACATTGGCAGCCATGCTCAACGCAATGGCATTTCTGGCCTTGTTATGATATTTCAATTCAGGGAACAGCCATTTTACCACAGGCGAAAGCAATTTTCCTAACAAATCCGACAAGCCGGACACCTGCATAATCTCGGTCAAACCGCCCCACAACACCAGCATTCCCAATAACGTCACACACAACTCAACTGCTTGTGTCGCTCCGGAAAGAATTGATTGCGAGACTTGGTCAATGCGATTGGTGGCAATTCCACTTAACACAGAAACCACCATTATGCCTCCCCAAATGTAATTCATCATTTGCGCCACCTCAAGCAAATAATATGAGAAACCACATCAAATTATGTGTATAAAAAATAAGACTTCGTCAGATGACGAAGTCTTATTGAAATCATTATTGTCAATCCTACATGGTAACCATGCCCAGCAGACCATATACCAATGTTGACGACAAGCAAAACACCCCTGTGACGATAGCAACGGCCAACCGAAACCATTTCGTACCAATCATACCACAATACCCGATGGCAACAAGTCCGCAAAGCAATGTGGGAACGGCATATCGGAAATTTTGCGTACACGCTTGGGGAAATGAAAAACAAAACTGAACATAACTAAATACAACAACCAACCAAATCAAAGTAAAACACCATGTCAACGGATGCGCCCACCGTTTAAACCAACACCGAATGCCTGCATAAAGCGAAATGGCAATCAGTCCAATATTGCTCCAAAACAAAATGTGACTGCAAACCGTACCAAACTGATGAATTTCTTGCTGATCGGTTGATTGGTTAAAAAACAGAGTAAATTCACCAAACACAGATGTTTTAAACAAGGACAAAAACATGTTATATTCGTTATATGACGAAGCGTATTCCTGGTTATTCCATGCCATAAATATTCGTTTTAAGCTTTCTTCGCACACCTCAAACCAACGTTGTGAAACTGTATATTCTCCTAAGTACTGACCACTAAACTCATTGAGCGCCGGAACATAGGTAAACGGCATCTCATACAAAACCGCATTGCGTATTGGCCACCAAAGAGCCAAGGGAACACACACAACACCGAACAAAAGGAACTGGAAGAAAATAGTTTTCGCCAAAGCGTGTTTATGGTATACGGCGGAGAACCATTTCCATAAAAACACCAGTCCGATTCCAACTGCTACCAAACCGCCCGACAACTTGGTCATCATAGAAAAACCAATCGCCAGCGCCACAGTAACAATGTGGTATGCCGTCGGCTTACGATACCAACGAATTGCGCCATAGACACCATACAACGCCAATGTAATAGACAACAGGTCGTTATTAATACTACCCGACATAATAATAAACGTGGGATGAAAAGCAACAATTGCCATTGGCACCAGCAATCCCCATTTTTGACAACCCAACAAGCGTAAAATACGGTAAACGATTACCATACACGCAACAGAATAAAACAACGTCAACAACTGAATATTTTCATATGCCATGTAATGAGGAATTCCTAATTCCAAGTTGAGACGCAACCATAATCCGGCAATAATATGGTGGAACGGCGGATGATACAATTGAGATAGTGCAACCTGCGTAGGATCAACCGAAGGCAATTCCAGGTGGGTTGCAATATATTCAATATATTGCGCATGTCGCTGATCGGTCAATCCACCGAAATCGCCGTAATAAAAATTCCAAACATCGTGTTGACGCACCCAAACGTGGGTATACAGAACATAACTTAATCGCAATAAAAAGCCAAATGCCAACAATAAAAAAACACAGCGCTCCCAGGTCATTTGCTTAGTCACCAACCAATATACGGCCAAAGCAACCAAAAACACACAACCCATAAACAGCAAAGTAACAGCAACGTTGGTAGAACTGATCAACAAATAACCAAACGCAGTCAATACGCCTACCGATATCGTTATAAGCAACACTACTTGAGACGTAGACATGCACGAACGCTTGTCTATCACATAAAAAAACAAAATCGCTCCGATGCCGATCAATAGCATAGGACTTACGAGAACTACGTCGCTTTGGGTAAACACACAGCAAAGCATAAGACAAACCAATCCCATCAAAGTTATGGGATTGGTTTTGCTTGCTTTTGTAACACTATTCACTGATTGACTCATGACAATTCACCGCTATTTTTGTTCGTGATATTCCTGTTCGGTATTGACCTGCCAAATGCTGTTTTTGTCGGTTATTTTCCCACCAATGTGATCCGCACACCGCATGGCAGTAACCATAGAATGATCCATATTATTATACCGATGTTGGCCATTTCGACCAATACAGTATAAATTGTCAATTTGATTAACGTATTCTACCAATCTCGGCATTTGATCATACGTATCAAAATAAGCAGGATATGCTTTTTTTACCTTTTCTCGGTGAGCATCCAGTACAGAATCGGAATCAATAATTCCCATTTTCACAAGTTCATCGACAGCAAAATCAACACACTCCGATTCCGACATATTCCAAAAAGAATCGCCTTCGGAACAAAAATATTCCAAGCCGATCCACACGGAGTTTTGCGGATCTCGTACCATATAGGGTGACCAGTTGTTAAAAATTTGAATTCGCCCTAGCTTCACGTCGGTATCTTGCACATAGATCCAACAATCCGGCACAATATTCCCCAAAGTCTTAATCGTAGTTTCGTTTTTTAAATGCAACTTGGGAACCAAAACTCCCACGGTAACAAAATCTCGATATGGCAATCCTTCGGCAATGTTCAACAAATCAGCAGATGGACTTTCCCCGGTCATGTTGAGCATTAGATCTTTAACCGGCATGGACGAAATCACATAATCAGCCGCAAACCAACGGTCTGCGCAAAAAACCCCTGTGATTTTTCCGCATTCCTTATGAATAGCGGTTACCGGATGCTCTTTTAAAATTTTACCACCCATGTTCGCAATTTCGTTTGCTAACGTTTCCCACAATTGACCGGGACCGTATTTAGGATACCAAAACTGTTCAATCAAAGATGTTTCCACCTTGGCGTTGTCTTTTTTCCCGAAAGCTTTGTGCCACATGTCCTTGATCAATGCACGAATCGAAAGACCTTTGACTCGCTGAGCACCCCAGTCTGCGGAAATTTCGCGAGGATGTCTTCCCCACAATTTTTCGGTATACCCCTCAAAAAACATTTTATAAAGCACCTTACCAAAGCGGTTAATATAAAAATCCTCCAACGAGGTTTCTTTCCGTTTAAACACAGCCGCTTTCAAATAACTGCATCCTGCTTTAAAAGTACACCAAACTCCCATGTTTTTAAAGGTTTGCCATTTCATGGAAATCGGATAATCAAAGAATTTTTGATTGTAATAAATTCGAGATACACGATCTCGCACCAACATGACGCGATCTTCTTGTTCAGGATCGGGTCCACCGGAAATCAAAGGCTTTTCGCGTGCAAGCAAAATGTCATCAAAAGAAGGTAACCCTTGCAAAGGCATAAGTTGCGACCAAAAACGCATAACAGAAGTATCTTTTGAAAAAAAACGATGTCCCCCAATATCCATGCGATTCCCATGGTATACAACCGTGCGGGAAATCCCGCCTACCGTATCGGATTCCTCCAACAAGACAACCTCGTACTCGCCGGGATATTCTTTGAGTAATTGATAAGCGGCGGTCAATCCGGCAGGCCCCGCACCAATAATCACAACCTTTTTCATTTTTGCAACCTTTCTACCCCTTTGGTACTGTATAAGATAAATTTACGAGCAACAAAATTCCAAACAAATGCAACCAATGTAGCAATCATACTTACTACGGTTACCATAGGAATCACACCAAACAGGAAGATTGAAATATCAAAAACATATCGCTCCAACAACGCCATTACAATCAATTTTATAACCAAACCCAAAACACCAATAACCGCAAAAGATAAAAATTCTTTTACTCGGTTAAGATTTTGATTACGAAACACCCAAATAATGCTAATGAAATAATTCACGGCTAAACCAAGCACAAAACCAATCGTCCCCGCCAAAAGCAAACCGACATCAAAATCGAACCGGGGCAGATCCAAATTCTTGAATCCCAACATTTCGTAGGAAAAGGTAACAGCCAACACGTCAACCACGGTGGCAATTCCTCCTACAAATATAAACCGAAAGAATTGGACAAAGGTATTTTGTGTTGGCAATACCAACAATTGCTTAAAACGAAGATGAAAAAGGAGCGAAATAAATTCTTTCATACTATATTCCTTCTGTTAGTCGGCAATATCTCCTACACCGTCTAAAATATAATGTGGTCCGTAAGGAAATTGTGACAGCATTTCTTTGGTAGTAACACCGGTAAGCACCAATACTGTTTCTGTTCCTGATTGAATCCCCGCAATAATGTCAGTATCCATACGGTCACCTACGATTAAGGTTTCCTCCGCTTCGCACCCCAATAATTTAATACCGGTACGCATCATCATGGGATTTGGCTTGCCTAAAAAATAGGCACTTTTTCCTGTAGACAATTCAATGGGGGCGGTCAATGCACGGCAAGCGGGAATAATA
>JAFYMD010000010.1 GCA_017556785.1 Clostridia bacterium
GGCAGGGCGCAAATTCCCACAATCATCCCATGTTTGGTGCTTGTACCAAGCAACTGTTTTACGGGGTGCTGGGAATCCATCCCTTTGAAGAGATCATGACGGTCATTCCTTGTGCCGACAGTCTGCCCCAAAGGGCGAAAGGCTCGCTGACCACCCGAAACGGTACGGTTTTTGTGGCTTACCAAAAACAGAACCATAAAGTTGTGGGGACGGTGCGATGCGACAAACCTCTGCGGCTGATTTTGCCCGATGGAGAGCAGATTTTACCCCAAAATCAAGAAATATCCTTTGAATTTTAAGAAAAAATGCGGTTATGGTTTGACAGAACCCCATTCCCGTGATAAAATAACTTGTTGTAAATATTTGGCATTAGCCGAAAGGAGCATATTTTGTGAGTAAGAAATTT
Organism: Clostridia bacterium; assembly: GCA_017556785.1. Taxonomy (GTDB): domain Bacteria; phylum Bacillota; class Clostridia; order Oscillospirales; family Acutalibacteraceae; genus UMGS1484. The sequence goes on from JAFYMD010000010.1 coordinate 407, forward strand.
TACATTACCACACCCATTTACTACCCTTCCGATAAATTGCACATCGGGCATTCCTATACCACCGTTGCCGCCGACGCCATGGCTCGGTACAAACGAATGCAAGGGTACGAAACCATGTTCCTGACCGGTACCGACGAACACGGTCAAAAAATTGAAACCAAAGCAAACAATAAAGGGGTTACTCCCAAACAATACGTGGACGAAGTGGTGGCAGGTATCAAAGAACTGTGGAAACTCATGAACATTTCCAACGACCGATTTATTCGCACCACCGACGACTATCACGAAGCCGCCGTACAAAAAATCTTTAAAGAATTGTACGACCGTGGGGATATTTATAAAGGTCACTACGAAGGTCACTATTGCACCCCCTGCGAAGCCTTCTGGACCGAAACCCAACTGGTAGACGGCAAATGCCCCGACTGCGGCGGCGAAGTGCATTTGGACAAAGAAGAAGCCTACTTCTTCCGCCTTTCCAAATATGCCGACCGCTTGGTGGAATATTACGAAGCCCATCCCGATTTCATTCAACCGGTATCTCGCAAAAATGAAATGATCAACAACTTCATTAAACCCGGTTTGGAAGATCTGTGTGTTTCCCGCACCTCTTTTTCTTGGGGCGTACCGGTAGACTTTGACCCGGGTCACGTGGTTTACGTGTGGGTAGACGCTTTGTCCAACTATATCACCGCCATGGGTTACGGTAGCGACAACCAAGCCGACTACGAAAAATTCTGGCCTGCCGACGTGCATTTGGTAGGCAAAGAAATCGTTCGCTTCCACACCATTATCTGGCCTGCCATGCTTATGGCTTTGGATTTACCCTTGCCCAAACAAGTGTTTGGTCATGGATGGCTGCTCTTGCAAGGGGGCAAAATGTCCAAATCCAAAGGCAACGTGGTTGACCCCGTGGTATTGTGCGAACGGTATGGAGTAGACGCCATTCGTTACTTCCTGCTTCGTGAAATTCCTTTTGGTTCCGACGGTGTGTTCACCAACGAAGCCCTCATTCACCGTATCAACTCCGACCTTGCCAACGATTTGGGGAACCTGGTTTCCCGTACCGCCGCTATGGTGGGCAAATACTTTGGCGGTCAGTTGCCTGCCGACCAATTGGCAGGGGATTTTGACGACGACCTGATCGCCCTTGCCACCGCCACCAAGGCCGAAGTGGAAAAGAATATGGACACCTTACAATTCTCCACCGCTTTGACCGAACTTTGGAAACTGGTTTCCCGCACCAACAAATACATCGACGAAACCGCCCCCTGGGCACTTGCCAAAGAGGAAGCCAACGCACCTCGTTTGGCTCGTGTACTGTATAATCTGTGCGAAAGTTTACGCATGATTTCCATTATGCTCACTCCTTTCTTGCCTGCTACTGCCGAGGCAATCGGCAAGGGATTGAACGCTTCTGCCGATATTCTCACTTGGGAAAGCCTTGACACCTTCGGTTTGTTGCCCCATGACAGCGTAATCACCAAAGGCGACGTGCTCTTCCCCCGTATTGATATGGAAAAAGAATTGGCCGAGCTGGAAGCCGCCAAGCCTGCTCCCAAAGAAGAGAAGAAGGAAGAAAACGTGGTGACTTTGGCTCAAATCGGTATTGAAGATTTTGCCAAGGTAGAACTGCGAGTTGCCAAGGTGACCGCTTGCGAGCCTATTAAAAAGGCAAAGAAACTGCTGAAACTTACCTTGGACGACGGCACCGACACGCCTCGCACCGTGGCTTCGGGGATCGCCCTTTACTACACCCCCGAACAACTGATCGGTCACAACGTGATCGTAGTTGCCAACTTAAAACCCGCCACCTTGTGCGGGGTAGAAAGCCAAGGCATGATTTTGGCCGCCGACAACGGAGAAACCGTTACCGTGCTGTTTGCCGACGACGTAGCTCCCGGTAGTAAGGTTCGGTAAAGACTTGGATAAAAAAGGAAAGATAGCATTGCCTATCTTTCCTTTTTCTGTTATAATGCGTGCATGAATTCTCGTGCTTTTATTAGATCCGTTATCGCAGAATTTGCGACAGAAGGAAGGGTCGGCAGGGGTCCTGATGCAGGAAAAATATTTTTTTAATTTTTTAGTGAGTAAATTTCTCGGTTTCATCGTTTAATAGGTAGGAAGGGTGAAAAACATGAAGAAAAGCATTTGTATTTTATTGGCATTTGTTTTGGTTGTGAGTATTTTTCCGATTGTCTGCGGCCAGGAAACCGATTTACAAGACGGGGGATTCAAATACCAAATCGTTAACGGCGGTGCAGTGGTTACATGGGTGGCCACTTCGGACGACAACGTAATCGTCCCCTCTGCTTTGGGCGGATACCCTGTGGTTGCCATTGGCGAAGAGGCAATACGAGATCACGACCGACTTACTACCATAACGTTACCCGACACCGTTATCGCCATTGGCAAAAATGCCTTTAAAAACAGTTCCGCGTTAAAAACGGTCAATTTGCCCAATGGGTTAAAAACTATTGAAGACGGAGCTTTTTCTGAGTGTATGGCATTGGAACAAATCACCATCCCCGCTTCGGTGGAATCAATAGGGAACGGCGTATTTACCTGGTGTGGTAAAATGACCGAAATCAAGGTAGAAGCCGACAGCAATTATTTTACGTCGATAGACGGGGTGCTTTTTGACAAAAAGGCAGAAACTCTAATTGCCTACCCTCGCGCCAAACAAGCGGACTATGTCGTCCCCGACGGGGTGAAAGAAATCCGTCCTTATGCCTTTTCTTCGGTATATGGTTTAACGGGGGTGACTTTGCCCGACAGTTTAACCAAACTGGGGGAACACGCTTTTGACCAATGCAGTGGATTGGCCGGCACCGTGATTGTCCCTGCGGGGGTGACGGTAATAGAGCCCTATTCCTTTTATAATTGCAAAAAACTGGAAGCCGTAGCATTGCCGAACGGATTGCTTACCATCGGTCAAGGTGCGTTTCTGCATAGCGATTTGGCGGACATAGCCATTCCTGCTACAGTTACTTCTATTGGTGCTGAGGCGTTTTCCAATACCGGCATTCGAATTGCCAATATCCCTAAAGGGGTAAAAGTGATTGGAGACAATGCATTTTCCGTGTGCGATAATTTGACCGAGGTGACGTTGGCGGAAGGTATTGAACACATTGGAAAACGGGCTTTTTATTACAGCCCTCGTATCTGTTCAATTGATTTGCCTGCTTCGATACGGTCGTTGGGCGAACAAGCGTTTGCTCCTTGCCGTGATTTAGAATCCATAACGATTTCTCCTGAAAATTTGTATTATACGTCGGTGGACGGCGTGTTATATTCCAAAGATATGACCCGCTTGGTGGCTTATCCTACCAACAAACAACAAGAAGAATACACGATACCGGCAACGGTCACCCGTATGGAACACAGCGCTTGTTATGGGGCTTTGTTTACCAAGATAACGCTGCCCCAAGGATTGACGTGGATAGATGATGATGTTTTTCATGGGTGCGATTTTTCACAAATTACGTTGCCTGCCTCATTGCTTCATATTGGGAACTATGCATTTTACGGCTGTGAGAATTTGACCCATATTGACTTGCCTGATTCGGTGACCGAATTGGGGGAAGATCTCTTTTTTGGTTGCACAGCTTTGCAAACCGTTGATTTGCCTCAAAAATTGACCGTGTTGCCCAGCGGCATGTTTACGTATTGCTCTGCGTTGACTCATATAGAACTGCCTGCCAACCTTACAACCATGGGAACGGGGGTATTTAACGGCTGCACTTCTTTGCGTCAAGTGGTAATCCCCAAAGGCGTTGCAGCAATAGCTCCTTGGTGCTTTGAAAATTGCAATGATTTAACGGTTTTTGCTGAAAATGTAATCTCGATTGGTGATCATGCCTTTCATGGTTGTCATAACATTACTTTGATTGTGTCCGACAAACTGAAAACGATTGTCGGCGGTGCCTTTTATTGGGCCGATGGGGTTATCAAAGGAAATGCAGGATCCTTTGCCCACAGGTACGTGCAAGAACAAAATCAGTATGGTGATTACAGCATAAACTTTGAACCGTTGGTGGGAATCGCATTTGACAAAAGCCAATTTGCGTTACAACGGGGACAATCGGTCTTGCCGCGCTATAAGGTAACCGACCAAACCAAACCTATTATTTGGGAATCTTCCGACCCTGACGTGGCGGTGGTAAAAGACGGCGTGGTAACCGCTGTGTTTCGTGGAATGACTAAAATTACAGCGCAGGTGGAAATAGGCGGAAAAATGTATCGTGACACCTGCCTTGTTTACGTAGACCGCGTTGGTCTTTGCGATATGGACGGCGATTGGAAAACAACGGCGGCGGATGCTCTTGCGGTGTTGAAACACGTTGTAAGAAAACAAGTCTTGACACAAGAACAACAAGAAGAGGCTGATTTAGATGAAGACGGTCGCCTTACGTCGAATGATGCGTTAATGATTTTGAAAATAGTAGTGGGAAAACTTTGATTTTTTTGAAGAAGAAAAAAGGAAAGATAGCATTGCCTATCTTTCCTTTTTCTGTTATAATAACTGCATAAGGATGTGACACCATGATCTTTGATTCTCATGCTCATTATGACAGTCATCAATTTGACGATGATCGTCACGAAATATTGTCCGATTTTTTGCCCCAAAACAAGGTAGTCGGTGTGGTCAACTGCGCCAGCGATTTTCCTTCGTCGGAATTTTCTTTGCAATTGGCCGAGCAATACGACTATATCTATGCCGCGGTGGGGGTGCATCCTCACGAGGCGGAAGCATCGGGGGAGTGGGATGCCGATCGTTTAAAACAATTGGCGAGCCACCCCAAATGCGTTGCCATTGGGGAAATCGGGTTGGATTATCACTACGATTTTTCTCCCCGCGACCTGCAAAAGCAATGGTTTGAAAATCAAATTGTCTTGGCAAACGAAATGGGCAAGCCGATTGTGGTGCATGACCGAGAAGCGCATGCCGACACCTGGGAATTGCTTCGCACTCACAAGCCTGCGGGCGTGGTGCATTGCTTTTCGGGCAGCGTAGAAATGGCGCGGGATATTTTGTCTCTTGGTATGTATATCGGCCTTGGGGGCGCGGTCACCTTTAAAAATGCTAAGACGCCTGTGGAAGTGGCGCGGTACGTACCGCTTGACCGTCTGCTGTTGGAAACCGACTGCCCTTACATTACC
>JAFYMD010000074.1 GCA_017556785.1 Clostridia bacterium
AGGTTTGCTCGCCGGTGTATTGATTGGTAAAGCCACCGAATACTTCACCTCTGATTCTTTTAAACCCACCAAAAAATTGGCATCTAACTCCGAAACCGGTTCTGCCACCATCATCATTGGCGGTATCAGTTTGGGTATGCTTTCCACCGCTTTGCCCATCATCATTATTGCTGCTTGCATTATTGGTGCTTATTTCTTGGCAGGCATGGGTTTGGAAAAAAGTTTGTTGATTGATTCCGGCTCTATGGGTCTTTACGGTATTGCTTTGGCAGCAGTTGGTATGCTCTCTACCTTGGGTATTACCTTGGCTACCGATGCTTACGGCCCCATTGCCGACAATGCCGGCGGTATTGCCGAAATGGCAAGCCTTGACCCCCAAGTTCGGGAACGTACCGACGCTTTGGACTCTCTTGGTAACACCACCGCCGCTACCGGTAAAGGTTTCGCCATTGGTTCTGCCGCTTTGACCGCTTTGGCTTTGATCGCTTCTTACCGTGACCAAATCGTACAATTGGCAAAAGATGCAGGCAGTTCCTTTACGTTTGACATGAACCTTATGAATCCCACCGTTTTGGTTGGTTTGTTTATTGGTGCTTGCTTACCTTTCGTATTCGCCGCTCTTACCATGGAGTCGGTTGGCAAAGCCGCACAAAGCATTGTAAAAGAAGTACGTCGTCAGTTCAAAGAAATCACCGGACTTATGGACGGTAAAGCCGAACCCGACTACAAGGCTTGCGTAGACCTGTGCACCCGTTCCTCTCTTCGTGAAATGGTACTGCCCACCGTTATTGCCGTAGTGGTACCCGTAGCAGTCGGTCTGTTGCTTGGCCCCAACGGGGTAATCGGCTTGTTGGCAGGTGCTACCGCCACCGGCTTCCTCATGGCAATCTTCATGAGCAACTCCGGCGGTGCTTGGGACAACGCCAAAAAATACATTGAAAGCGGTGCACACGACGGCAAAGGCAGTGACCAACACAAAGCCGCCGTTGTTGGCGACACCGTAGGCGACCCCTTCAAAGATACTTCCGGCCCTGCTATTAACATCCTCATCAAATTACTGTCAGTGGTATCCATTGTATTCGGCTCCTTGGTACTTTCTTGCCATCTGCTGTAATCCTGTAAAAACACCAACTGCCTCTGTCTGCTACAGACCGAGGCAGTTTTTATTTGTCCCAAACGCGGGAAAAGCCGACGCAACCCCCTTGACACCACCTCGCTTTCGTGGTATGATAACGGTTGGTAAATTATGAAATTATATAAAGGATAGGTGTTATTCACAATGAAAATTCTTGTTATCAATGCAGGTAGTTCTTCTATCAAATACCAATTGTTTGATATGGAAAACGAAACCGTTATGGCAAAAGGTCTGTGCGACCGTATTGGCATTGACGGCGGCAACTTCAAGCACGCCGTTCCCGGTCGTGACGATTACAAGATCAACGTACAAATGGCCAACCACGGCGAAGCTGTGAAATTGGTTATTGACGTGCTGACCTCCGAAGAACACGGGGTAATCGCTTCTCTCAGCGAAATTTCCGCCGTTGGTCACCGCGTACTGCACGGCGGTGAAAAATTCTCCGGTTCGGTTATCATTGACGAAAAGGTAATCGAAGCAATCGAAGAATGCTGCGAGCTTGGACCCTTGCACAACCCCCACAACCTGACCGGGATTCGTGCTTGCGAACAAATGATGCCCGGCGTACCTCAAGTTGCCGTATTCGACACCGGGTTCCATCAAACCATGCCTGATTTTGCTTATATGTATGCTCTGCCCTACGAATACTATGAAAAATACCGTATTCGTCGCTACGGCTTCCACGGTACTTCTCACCGCTATGTTAGTGCTCGTGCCGCCGCCATGCTGGGCAAAAACCCCGAAGAAATCAACGTAGTTACCTGCCACTTGGGCAACGGTTCTTCGATCGCTGCCGTAAAAGGCGGTAAATGCTTCGACACCACCATGGGTCTGACTCCTCTGGAAGGTATTATGATGGGTACTCGTTGCGGCTCTATTGACCCCGCTATCATTCCCTTGCTCATGGAAAAAGAAAACCTGACACCTAAGGAAATCGACACCATCATGAACAAAAAATCCGGTATTTTGGGGATTTCTCAAAAAACCAGCGACAACCGCGACATTGAAGAAGGTGCCCGCAACGGCGACGCTCGTTGCCAATTGATCGAATCCATGATCTGCCATCAATTGACCAAATACGTTGGTGCTTTTGCCGCCGCTATGGGCGGGGTAGATGCGGTTGTATTCACCGGTGGTATCGGGGAAAACAATCCTCAATACCGTGAACGGGTTGCCAAAAACATTGAATTCATGGGTGCTAAGATCGACACCGCCAAAAACGATGCCGCCAAACGTACCAGCGATGAAAACAACGTTTCGGCCGCTGATTCCAAGATTCAATTGTTGGTAATCCCCACCAACGAAGAGCTCATGATCGCCAAAGACACCATGGAACTTTGTAAATAGTCGGCGTTTTGGCGCAGAACAAAAGAAACATTATCATTTAATGAATCGACAAAATGCCTTGCAACCACCAAAGGTTGTGAGGCATCTTTTTTGCGGTGCAAATCCTTTCGGATTTGAATTTTTATGTTTCTTTTTAGCCCTTTTTTCGGGATTCGACGTGCGTCGGAACAAGGCTACGCGGACGGCGGTTTTGCAAAGGCAAAACCTTGTGTGCTCCGCTGTTCCTCCTTCTCCCCAAAAAGCCTGCGACTTTTCGGGGACCCCATTGTTTATACGCCTATCATCCCGAAGAAAAGGGCTTCTACCCCAAATCTCCTCTCTCGTTGCTCGGATGGAACCTTACTTTATATGAAAACCTATTTGGCGCAGAACAAAAGCGAGAAATTATTTTTTTAAGTAGTGTGTAAAAGTTCAACTTTACACACTACTTTTTTATTTTGTATCATTTCTGTTTGAGAGGGTTCCCCTTCGGGGATGATTCCTACTCGCTTTTTAACGGTTTTTATACGGTAACTGAAAAAACGGATTGCCACACCTGCGACTTCCAACGACGAAATCGGTTGCCATGATTTTGTCATACCCAACTTGCATCTTAGCGATCGACACGGTCGTAACTTTGTAAATCCGTTTCCCCACCTATGTCATTGCGAGGGGTTCGCCAACGGCGAAGCCCGTGGCAATCCGTCCCCCTGCGGGGGTCAACTTACGGCACCCCTCTCGGTCATAGGCGAGCGGATCGCGTACCCGCATTGACA
>JAFYMD010000075.1 GCA_017556785.1 Clostridia bacterium
GTCCACCGGTGCGGCGGCTTGAATCCCTGCGGCAAATGCCAGCATGGCGGCTTCGCTGCCCAACTCCACCGACTGAATAACGTCAAAACGAGGCTCGGTGGCATTGGGCACCACGTGGTAGCCCAAGGTTTCGTAAATATTGGCGGCAAAAATTGCTCCTTTCAGCGCCGATGCCACCACGGTGGGCGCCAAGAAAAAGCCTTGGTACAACGAGGTCATAACGCTAAGGCTGGCACCCACGTCTTGTCCCAAGCCGGGGGCGCTCAGTCGATAGGCACAACGGTCTACGCATTCCTGCGTACCGCAAATGTACCCTCCTATGGGTGCCAAACCGCCGCCGGGGTTTTTAATGAGCGAGCCCACGATCATGTCGGCACCTACGTCCGAGGGTTCGATCGCTTGCACAAATTCCCCGTAGCAGTTGTCCACCATGACCAGCAGGTCGGGTTTAATCCCTTTGACAAAGGCAATCAATTCTCCGATCTGCTCCACCGAAAAGGAGGGGCGCATTTGGTAACCCTTTGACCGCTGAATGGTCACCAATTTGGTTTTTTCGTGGATGGCTTTTTTGATGTTTTCGTAGTCAAAACTGCCGTCGGGCAACAAATCCACCTGCCGATAGGTTACCCCGTATTCCTTCAGGGAGCATTTGGATTCCCGAATGCCTATGACCTCTTCCAAGGTGTCGTAAGGCTTGCCCACGGGGGACAGCAATTCGTCTCCCGGCAGCAGATTGGCAGACAGGGCAATTGCCAAAGCGTGGGTGCCGCAGGTTATGTGGGGGCGTACCAATGCCGCTTGGGTATGAAAACAGGTGGCATACACCTTTTCCAAGGTGTCTCGTCCCAGGTCGTCGTGTCCGTAGCCGGTGGTACCCGCAAAGCAGGCGGCCGACACCCGATTTTGTTGCATGGCATGGATTACCTTGGCTTGGTTCAGTTCTGCCATTTGGTCGATTGCGTCAAACCGATCGGTCAGTTTGGTCAATATGGTTTCTCCAAATTGGAGTACGGCGGGGCTGATGCCCAATTGTAAGTACATTTCTTGCTTGGTCATGGTATATCTCCTTATAAATCACGAATTAACAGTTTGGGAACGCCCAACACGGTGCATTGCTCCAAGTCGGCGCCCGTTATGGTCTTGGGCGGGTATTGGGGATTGATGGGTACCAGCCGCATCCAATCCTCACCGGGGACGTATTCAATCTTTTTTAAGGTCGCGTAGTCTTGGTAGATCACCGCCCCAATCTCACCGCTGTGCTCCAACGACGGGGCTTTTTGAATCAACACCCGATCCCCCTCCATATACAAGGGGTACATGGAATCGCCGGTCACCCGCAACACAAAAAAGTCACTGCGGGGACGTCCCCGCAGGTAAGACAAGGGAATTTCTACCTGCTCGTCGGTGTCGTAGTCCTCCAAGGGATACTGGTCAAAGCCTGCCGCAATCTCCCCAATCACCCCAAACCGCACCACTTGGTCGGTAATGGTGGGGGGAGTCATGCCTCCTTCGGTGGGCAGGGGACTGTCGGTATGCCCCAGCAAATACCCCACGGTGGTGTCCAGCGCCACCGCAAATTGTTGCAAAAGTCCGGTGGGAATCTTTTCAATCTGCCCACCTTCGTACCGATATATGGTGGAGCGGGCGATTCCCACCGTGTCGGCCAGCCAGTCGGCGGTCAGCCGTAACTGCTTGCGCCGTTGCTTGATTCGTTGTCCTACGTTCATATGCTTACACCTCTGTCAGACAAGGAGTCCCAAAAACCGAATTCTGCGGTTGGGTGTTCCCTTTGTCGGCTTTGTAAGGGTAGTATATCACACGTGTTGCAAAAATGCAACAAATTTTTTGGCAGTTTGGCAAAAACTCCCTTGACAAGGGGAAAAAGATGGGCTATCATAAAACAAAAGTCGCAAAAACGCGACCCAAAACGAGAAAGGAGAAATGTTTGTGAAGCATCTTCACAGTCACTTGACCGCCGATTGCGGTCTGTTGCGGCGATTGGTGGCAGGGCGTGGCATGACCATGGAAGGGGTTGCCGACCAAATGGGTATGCACCGCACCACCTTGTATCGTCACATTAAGCAAGCCCGCCTGCACCCACGGGACGTGGTGGGATTAAGTCGCATTTTAGCGCTGACCGATGACCAGATCGAAGCCCTTTTTTTCATGAAAAAGTCGCATAAATGCGACCGAGACAGAAGGGCAATGGGAAAACCGGAGGGGCAGGTGAAGTAAATGTGGCAATGCAGTCGATGTCATCATATATTTGAGCAAGGAGAAGCCTACGACAGCGAGGTGGTGGGGTGGCTGAACTGCTGTCCTGTTTGCGGTGCCGACAGCCCGTGGCCCATGACACGGTGCGGGGTATGCGGACAAGCAAGCGAACGGTTGACCATGGGGGCGTGCGGGGAATGTTATACCGACGTGTCCCGCCGTACTCGGGCATTTTTGGGCGATATGAGCCAATCGCAATACGATCTGTTTTTAAAAATTTTGGAGCAAGGAGGATAACGGAACCATGGCGCAACGACGAATGTTTGACCGCACGTTGGTTATGGCAGATGAATTTTTGGAGCTTAGCCATGCCGCTCGCACCTTGTATTTGACCCTGAATCTGATGGCGGATGACGACGGCTTTGCGGCAAATCCCAAGGGAATTGCTCGCATGGCGGGGTGTACCGCCGCGGATTTGACCGAGCTGATGCGGGCGGGATACCTTATGACCTTTCCCTCGGGGGTGGTGGTGATTACCCATTGGTTGTTGCACAATTCCATTCGAAAAGATCGGTATCGCAAGACCATGTTTTGCGAAGAATACGCGTTGCTGTCGGTGGGGGAAAACGGACAATACGTGTGGGCAGACGAAACCCATCCTTCTTTGGTGGCGAAATCGGAAGAGGAAGAGGAAAAAACTGCACAAGATAGCGATTTTTCGGCAAATGAGCCGTCGCAAAAAAGTTTGGTTGCCACAGGAGAGGATAGGTTAGGAAAGAATAGGTTAGTTCAGGAGAGAGAAGGAGAGGAGAGAACAGGTCAAAATAGGACAGAAAAGGGGAGAGAAGAAAAAGCGCGAGGCGCGCCGCTCCCGCCCCCGAAAAAAACGGGGATGGTGGTAAAAGGGGAATACCAAAACGTGTTGTTTACCCCCAAGGAATGGCGCAATTTGGTGGCGGACTTTCCCACCGATCATGAAAGTCGGGTGGCACGGTTGTCGGAGTATTTGAAGATTAGCGGCAAGACCTACGACAATCATTTAGCGGTGATTCGCAAATGGGCCAAAGAAGACGCGCGCGCCCCCTCTCACCAAAAGGCATCTTATGACCTGGCGGATATTGAAAAGTTGTTGAATGGATAACACAAAGGAGAAGAATATGACAAACGAGGTAGAAACAATTGTAAAATGCCCCTTTTTCATAGGGGCACACAGCCGCCCTGCGGTAATTGAATGCGAAGGGGTGACCCATACCGCCCACCGCACCCGCATTGTGTTTGAAAATGCGGCAGGGGCACGACGATACCTGCAAAGGCGGTGTTGTCGCATGGCTTTTAACCAATGTCCCATTGCACGGATGTTGTATGAAAAATACGAAAAAGATGGGTCGGTGCATACCGTGACTACAAAGGAAACGAAGTGCCCGTAATCTGTCATTGCGGGGAGAACCAAGGGTCTCTCCCTCAGTCAAAACCTGCGGTTTCGACAGCTCCCTCGTCAGAGGGAGCCGAA
>JAFYMD010000011.1 GCA_017556785.1 Clostridia bacterium
CAGTCATTCTTCCTTGTCCGTTATTCGCCGAAAAGCAGCGTGGAATAATACCGCTCCGCGGTGTCAGGCAGCACGGTCACCTAAGTCGTCGTTTTTGTAAGAAAATTCGATGGTAGGACGTTTGAAAGCAATGCCTTCTTCTACACCGTAACGTTTGGCAAAAGAACCGGCGGAAATGTTACGAATGATAACTTCCAAAGGAACAATCGAAACCTTTTTAACTACCGTTTCACGGTCGGACAATTCTTCAACAAAATGGGTAGGAACCCCTTCATTTTCCAACAATTGCATCAAATAGTTCGACATACGATTGTTGATGGCACCTTTACCCATAATCGTACCCTTTTTCGTACCGTCAAACGCAGTAGCATCGTCTTTATAAGAAACGATAACTAAATTTTCGTCTGCCGTAGCATAAACTCTTTTTGCTTTTCCTTCGTACAATTGTACTTGTTTTTCCATGATAAATTCCTCCCAAAAATTATGCGTTAAATTGTTCAGCAATTCGTTTGTCTTTTTCTAAAACAGCGGCTTTGTCAGCCACACGTTTTTGATCTAGTTTTTCCGCTAAAACAGGTTCGGTAATTGCCAGCATTTCTACACACAGCAAAGCTGCATTAGCGGCACCGTTCACAGCAACGGTTGCAACGGGAATTCCGGTGGGCATTTGCACAGTGGCAAGCAAGGCATCCATGCCGCCTAAACCACCCGAAGCAACAGGAATCCCTATAACAGGTAGCGTTGTGTTAGCAGCAACTGCGCCGGCCAAATGGGCGGCCATTCCGGCAGCGGCAATAATCGCTGCAAAACCATTTTTTCGAGCATTTACGCTGAAATCTCTCGCTTCTTCCGGTGTACGATGCGCAGAATACACGTGAACCTCATATGGTACGTCAAATTGTTTTAAAACAGCAATCGCTTTTTCAACAACAGGCAAATCGCTGTCGCTACCCATCATAATGGCAATTTTTTTCATAAAAAGACCTCCTGAAAAATACAAAAGGACACACCTACACTGCGAAACGGTAAGTGTGCCCAGACGGTCGGCGATAAGCATTTTCTGTTCCTTTGTGGTACTCCACATTTAATCCGTCAGTCACAGAAAACGTCGATGCACGTCACACAGAAGATATTGTACTTCTGCGGGCACATCTCTTATAAAAACTACAAGAGAAAGTATACCATATTTCACTTATCTTTGTCAAGCAGAGGAAGTGAGATTTTTCGACAAATATATTGAGATCCAATTGTTAGAATTTTGTAAGAATTATAATAAAACTTCCGGTTTCAATTAAAAAACTTGCACCTCAAAAGCCCCACGAGCTTTTGAGGTGCAAAGATACTATTTTGCTTTCACGTCGCAATACATACAACGATAAACGTGATTTTCGCGATCGGTCAGCCGAAAAACATGAGGCAACTCTTGTTCCGTTGTCGTAATGCAACGAGGGTTTTTGCAATACAAAACGTTTTCAAGGCGTTCGGGCAAATCGGCGCGACGTTTTTCCACCAACATTTCATTGCGAATAATGTCGATGGTTACACCGGGGTCCACATAGCCCAAAATATCCATATTTAAATCGATTGCCGCATCTATTTTGATAATGTCCTTACGCCCCATTTTGCGACTGTGTACATTCTTAATGATCGCAACGGAACAATCCAAATTATCCAATTTCAACAACCGATAAATTTCCATACCTTTGCCGGCGGTGATGTGGTCAATTACAATACCGTTTTGAATGGAATCTATTTTCATATTTCTACCTCCAGCAGTTTCAGGATCAAAGACATACGCATAATCTTGCCATTAAAAACTTGTTTGAAATAGCAAGCACGAGGATCGTTGTCGATTGCAACCGAAATTTCATTCACACGAGGCAAGGGATGAAGAACACTGCAATCTTCTTTCGCCAACTTCATTTTGTCGGGAGTCAAAATGTAACTGTCTTTTAAGCGAAGATAGTCCTCTTCGTTAAAGAAGCGTTCTCGCTGTACACGAGTCATATACAAAATGTCCAGTTCAGGTAGGACTGATTCGAAATCTGTCGTTTGTACATATTCCAAATTGTTCTTTTGAATAATATCCTTCTTGATATAACTGGGCAATTTTAATTCATCGGGAGAAATCAAGACAAATTTAATGCCGCTATACCGAGAAAGAGCAGTAATCAACGAGTGTACGGTACGACCAAATTTCAAGTCACCGCAAAATCCAACCGTCAGGTTGTCCAAGCGACCTTTTTCACGATAAATGGTAAGTAAGTCAGCCAAAGTTTGTGTGGGATGATTATGACCACCATCCCCTGCATTGATCACAGGCACACGAGCGTTGATAGAAGCAACGTAAGGAGCACCTTCTTTGGGGTGTCGCATGGCAATTACGTCAGCGTAGCAAGAGACAGTTTTGGCTGTATCAGCAACACTCTCCCCTTTGGAAGCAGAACTGGAACCCGCCGAAGCCATGCTGATAACGTTACCACCCAATTCATACATAGCGGCTTCAAAACTCAAACGAGTACGAGTGGAGGGTTCAAAAAACAAGGTTGCCAATTTTTTACCATCACACGCATGAGCATATTTTTTAGGATTGGCAATAATATCGTCCGCCCGTTGCAGTAATTCATCGATCTCTTCAATCGACAATTCAGCAATATCAATCAAACTTCTCATTTATTTTGCCCCTCCAATCCAGCTTTCGTCAGAAGGATTGTTACGGAAGGCAATCAAACGAGCCACGTCTTCGGGTTGAATGTAATTTTCATCGGCAGCAACTTGAGCAATACAATCAAAGTTGGTCAAACTAATGTTTTTTACACCGGCAGCTGTCAAACGGTCAATCCCTTTTTGCATGCCGTAGGTAAAAATAGAAACAATACCCAAAACTTCGGCACCCGCTTCACGCAAAGCGTCAACTGCTTCCAAAACGCTGCCACCGGTAGAAATCAAGTCTTCTACCACAACAACCTTTTGACCGGCTTCCAGTTTGCCTTCAATACGATTTTGACGGCCGTGGTCTTTTGCACTACCGCGAACATACCCCATGGGCAATCCCAAAAAATGTGCGGCAATGGCGGCGTGAGCAATACCGGCGGTAGCAGTACCCATAAGCACTTCGGCTTCGGGGAAGTTTTCTTTAATCAATTCGGAAAGACCTTGTTCTACGTGCTGACGTACTTGGGGAGCAGTCAAAATCAAACGGTTGTCGCAATACACGGGGCTTTTGATACCCGAAGCCCAAGTAAAGGGTTCATCGGGGCGAAAAAATACCGCACTAATGGACAAAAGGTCTTTTGCAATTTGTTGTTCTCTCATAATCATCTATCTCCTTATACTTAATCTACAAATTCTTTCATGCAACGTTCATAGGCAGCCAAGGGATCTTCGGCAGCGGTGATGGGACGACCCACAACAATGTAATCAGAGCCGATTTCCTTAGCTTTTTCGGGGGTAGTAACACGAACCTGGTCACCTACGTCACCATCGGCAAACCGCACACCGGGGGTAACGGTAAAGAACTCGCTACCGCAACGTTCATGAACCTTGCCCGCTTCCAGGGGAGAGCAAACGACACCGTCTAACCCTGCGATTTTGGCATTGTTAGCATAGTGCAGTACCACTTGGTCAATGGGTTCTTTGATTAACAAATCATTTTCCATGCGTTCTTGGCTGGTAGAGGTCAATTGGGTTACAGCAATCAACAAAGGACGAGTGCCGTCGGGACGGGTAAGACCTTCCAAAGCGGCTTTCATCATATCAATGGTGCCTGCGGCATGCAGGTTTACCATATCGGCACCAAGACCAGACAAAACCGCCATGGATTTACGAACGGTATTGGGGATATCGTGTAATTTCAAATCCAAAAATACTTTGTGACCCCGTTCCTTTAATTTGGTAACAATAGAAGGACCGGCGGCATAAAATAATTCCATGCCAATCTTAACAAAAGGACGTTTATCACCGAATTTTTCTAAAAATGCATAGGTTTGTTCTGCGCCTGCAAAGTCACAAGCAATAATTACGTCTTTTCCCATTAGTGGGCACCTCCAATAATATCATTTAAATCTTTAATTCCATACTGTTTCATCACTTTGGGCAGGTCATTAATAATATCACGACAAGCACAAGGATTCACAAGGTTTGCCGCCCCTACCTCAACAGCGGTAGCACCGGCAAGCATCATTTCAATCACGTCTTTTGCAGTGGAAACACCGCCCATACCAACAACGGGAATGTTTACCGCTTGCGACACCTGATAAACCATGCGTACCGCCACGGGGAAAATAGCGCTACCTGAAAAGCCCCCCATTTTATTGGCGATAATCGGCTTTTTGATTTTCAAGTCAATTCGCATACCAAGCAAAGTGTTAATCAGGCTAATACCGTCTGCCCCTGCTTCTTCACAGGCTTTGGCAATTGCCACAATATCGGTAACATTGGGAGAAAGCTTAATAATTACAGGCTTTTTGGTTACTTCTTTCACCGCTTTGGTTACAATCGCCGCTTGGGCAGGGTCAGTACCAAAACTCATACCGCCGCCGTGTACGTTGGGGCAAGAAATATTTACTTCCAACCAACCTACTTGGTCTTGTGTATCCAACAAGCGGCAGGTTTCGGCATAAGCGTCCACCGAAAAGCCACTCACGTTTGCCATAACAGGCTTATGAAAGCATTTGGCAAGTTTGGGAAGTTCTTCGCTAATTACCTTTTCCACACCGGGATTTTGCAGACCCACCGCATTAATCATGCCGGAGGTACATTCTGCGATACGAGGAGTAGGATTTCCAAAACGGGGTTCTAACGTCGTTCCTTTAAAAGAAAAGGTGCCTAAGCAATTAATGTCGTACAACTCGGCAAATTCATAGCCAAAACCAAATGTTCCGCTGGCGGGAATGACAGGATTTTCTAAA
Source organism: Clostridia bacterium (assembly GCA_017556785.1). Classification (GTDB taxonomy): domain Bacteria; phylum Bacillota; class Clostridia; order Oscillospirales; family Acutalibacteraceae; genus UMGS1484. The sequence continues at coordinate 4,911 of JAFYMD010000011.1, forward strand.
TCAATACCGCACAAATTCACTTTTGTGTTTACCATATGACTTCCTCCCGTTCCAGTACAGGGCCCTCTCTGCAAATCCGTTTATTTCCATATTTGGTTTTGCAAGAACAACCCATACAGGCACCAAAGCCGCACCCCATGCGTTCTTCAAAACTATATTGTCCGCTTGTAACCACAGTAGTTTCTATTGCCTTAAACATTGGCATAGGACCGCAAGTGTAGAAATATGTATAATTTAAATTTTTCAGCACGTCGGTTACAAAGCCCTTAGTACCATAACTACCATCGGCTGTTGCCACATAAACCGTAGCACCTAAAGCTTTGAACTCGTCTTCATAAAAAATTTCATTTTTCGTGTTAAAGCCAAGAATCACTTGTACCGACTTGCCTTCTTTCAGCAACTTTTTGCACAAGTTATACATGGGCGGCACGCCAACACCGCCGCCAATTAATACAGGGGTATCACCACTTTTCGCGGTATCAAAACCGTTACCAAGGCCAACCAACACGTCAAGGGTTTGTCCCACGGTCATATGCGCCATTTGTTCGGTACCTTCCCCTACCACTTTATAAAGCAACGTGATGGTGGATTCGTCGAAATCACACACCGAAATGGGGCGACGGAGGAATTTTCCCTCTAACTGAATATTCACAAACTGGCCCGGGGCGGTCAAGGCTGAAGTATCACCTTCCAACACCATTTTATAAACCAACTCTGTCAGCGCCGTATTTTCTTGAATGGTATAAATCGCTTGCACCATATAATTATTCCTTCCATTCGAAATCGGGGTGTTGATAGGCGATTTTACCGCCGCACACCGTTAATAAGCATTTGCCCTGTACGTTCCATCCCGCAAAAGGCGTGCTTCTGCCTTTGGACAAAAAGGTTTCAGGATCCACAATATATTCTGCATCTAAATCATATACACAAAAATCTTGTTCGGGATTCAACGGTAACCCAAACCGCTTGCGCGGAGCATGGACCATCAAATCCAACAACTTGTCCATGGAAATGATATTTGTTTTGACCAAATAGGTATACATGACAGGAAAAGCAGTTTCAATACCAACAACCCCCATCATACTACTTGCCAAACCTTTGGCCTTTTCTTCAGCGCTATGGGGAGCGTGGTCAGTGGCAATCATGTCAATGGTACCGTCTTTAATCCCTTCAATCAAGGCAAGGCGGTCTTGTTCGCTACGCAGCGGCGGGTTCATTTTAAAACGAGCATCTTCTTGCAAATCTTTGTCACTCATTACAAGGTAATGGGGCGCAGTTTCGCAAGTAATATTCACCCCTGCTGCTTTGGCTTTGCGAATAACTTCTACACTTTCTTTGGTGGAAACGTGACAAACGTGATACGCACAACCGCTTTTGCCGACCAGCTCAATATCACGTACAATGGGACCCCATTCGCTTTCGCTCACAATTCCTTTGTGACCATGGGCAGCGGCATATTCACCCGCATGAATGTAACCACCGTTAAGCAGACTGTTGTCTTCGCAATGTGCGGCAATCACCTTACCAAAACTTGCAGCTTGTTTCATAGCATCTAACATCATTTCGCCGTTTTGCACACCACGACCGTCGTCGGAATAACCGGCAACAAAACTTGCCATACCCTGCAAATCTGCAAGGGTTCCCCCCTGCTCACCTACAGTAATAGCACCAAAGGGATGCACACGAACAACCGCATCTTTTTCAATAATCTTCAATTGTTCCTCAAGATGTTCCACACTATCGGGCACAGGATTTAAGTTGGGCATAGAGCACACGTCGGTATACCCGCCTGCGGCACAAGCGGCAGTACCGGTGGCAATGGTTTATGTATAAGAAAAACCCGGCTCTCGCAAATGTACGTGTACATCTGCGAAACCGGGAAAAACATTATAACTATTAGAAATGTCGACAGAATCACCGTCTAAATAACGGCAAGAAAGCAATCCATTTTCATTTCGCTCAATGACAGATTGTTTCAAACGCAGTCGCATAATGATCTCCTTCTTGCACTACTATATAAGGCACAAAATTTCTGTAAAAATTGTAACATACCGTCGATGTAATGTCAACCCCAAAATCAACAATCCACAGTAAGAAATTGATTATAAAAACTTTTGTCCGTTTATAATCATTTTGAACTCAAGGCCAAGATATTCCGCCGCCTTACGGCACATAATCATGCGCTCCATAAAAATCTCAAAATAATCCATAATTGAACTGTATTTGGTATCAATATCCAACATTAAAATGATTTTTTTGTTGTCATCGCTAAATACCAACTGAGCCGCGCGAACCGAGTAATTTACACGGTCGTGAATATCGTAATTGGTTATGTCGGTATTGCGTACACGACTGCGACGCACGTCAGATTTATCTGCTAAAATCAAAGCCGCAGCCAAATGACTAACAGGCACGCCAAAACCTTCGTCGTGGTTGCCGATTGCCGTAGCAATATCGGCAACCTCTTGCATTTCCATACCCATTTCACGTAACAAACGAAAAGCAATCAATGCACCGCTTTGCGAATGATCCACGCGGTTGATCATATTGCCAATATCGTGTAAATACGCGGCGATTTCCACAAGTTCGACGTCACGTTTGGGGAATTTCAATTGCGTTAAAATTTTCGCAGCGGTGTCGCCCACCTTACCAACGTGAGCAAAACTATGTTCGGTAAAACCCAAAGCACACAATGAACGGTCGGCACTTTGAATCAAAACCGTAATATCTTCGTTGTTTTTAACGTCTTGCAGTATAATCATTTAAACGCTTACCCCCAAACACCACAGTATCCTAAGCCAATACCCACAACAGCTGACATAGAAATAATTAAAATAGGATGTACCTTTTTAAAAGCCATAACCACCGCAACGCAAGCGATGCCCAACGCGCACCAAAACGAAGCCGTTGCTAACACGGACCACGAAAAAGCGACGGGAAAAAACACCGTTTGTCCAATGGTTAAAACCGCACCGCCAATCAATCCTACCGTAACAGGGCGTAATCCGGTCATGACCCCTTTTACCAAACGGCTGTTTTTAAACGCTAAGTAACATTTAGCCACAATTAAAATAATAATAAACGACGGTAAAACAACCCCCAGCGTAGCACAAATCGCGCCAAAAACGCCGCCGATTTCGGAACCAACGTAAGTCGCAATATTTACCGCAAAAGGACCGGGCGTACTTTCACTTACGGCAACAAAATTGATCAGTTCATCCATACTTGCCCATTGATGTGCCAGCACCTCATCTTGAATAAAAGGTAACATAGCGTAACCACCGCCAAAGGTAAAGGCGCCTATTTTAAAAAATGTTAAAAACAATTCCAAATAAATCATACCTTATCTCCTTCCTTCGTGAAAAAAAGATAGGTAATCAACCCAATAACACCTGCTCCGATGATGATAAAAATCACACCAATGTCGGTCAGCACCGACAAAAGCAAAGCTGCCGATGCAATCATATATGAAAGCCACCCTTTTGGACATTGTTTATACATAGATACAAAGGCCTTAACGACCAAAGCCACCACGCCTACTCGAATACCGGCGAAAGCGTATCTCACAAGGTCATATTCCATAAAGTGACGCAAAAAAAACGAAATAATCAAGATAACGACAAACGAAGGCAAAACAACGCCCAGAGTAGCCGCCAACGAGCCCAAAACACCCGTGGCTTGATATCCGATAAACGTAGCAGAATTAATGGCAATCGGTCCCGGAGTTGATTCGGCAATGGCAACAATATCCAAAATATCTGATTCATCAATCAAACGATGGTTGTCTACAGTTTCTCGTTGAATCAACGGAATCATGGCAGATCCACCACCAAAGGTAAACGCACCAATCTTAAAAAATATCACAAATAATCGCCAGGAAACTTTTAAGCGTTCTCTTATTTTCATAACAATTCCTTTCAAACGTATAGAACGGGAGACGATTGTTCCAAAACCACAACAGGAACAGACAACATATGAGAAAGTTTTTGACAAAGCGGAACAATTGTCGGTTGCTCGGTTTCAAAATGTCCGGCATCCACCAACATAAAACCGGCCTCTTTCGCAGCCAAAAACACATGGTGTTTCACCTCTGCCGTCACCAATGCTTGCGCACCCGCAGACATGGCAACATCGACAAAATCGGCACCTGAACCGCCGCATACCGCAACACGCTCAATTGTTTTATTGGTGGGAACATATTTAACACGTGTGTGTAACCTTTCATGAACAAAAACAGCAAATTCACGGTCGGTCATGACCTTTGGTAAAATCCCAATGCGCCCCATAGCAGGTGTTGGTTCATCGGGCAATCCCAAAGGGGCAACGTTCGACAATTTTAATTCAGAAGCCAAAATATCATTCACCCCGCCAATTGCCGCATCCAAATTGGTATGGGCAGAAATAACAGCAATACCGTTACGAATGGCACGGTAAACCGAACTTTGTACAGAAATCGAATGCATACCGGAAAAAATAATAGGATGATGACTAACAATACAATCAACGCCCTGCTCAATCGCCTGGTCAATAATGGCGGGTGTTACGTCCAAAACGACACCAACTTTTGTTACGTTTTGAAAGTCGGAACCGATCAACAAACCGGCATTGTCAAATCCCATTTGACTTTCAAACGGAGCAATAGATTGTATCGTATCGTAAACATTTTGTACAGTCATAATGATTTCTCTCCCAACAAATCCGTTAACTCGTTATATAACTTTGCAATTTCTGCAGCTTCATTATCCTTGCCGGCAACGGCAAGACCATTCATTTGCTTTGATAAACTTGCTTGTTCTTTTTTTAAATAGCGTTTTTCAAATTCACCCAAAGGCTGATTCAACAAACCTACCAACGCTTGCAGCGCAGTCGGTCGAAATGGTTCACTGCCATACCTCGCTTTGATTACGGTATAAATATGTTTGGCGTCACCGGTTGCACGCTCAGCAATAATAGCAAAACCGTGTTCTGCCAAATACCTACGCAGTAGCGGCGCATCGGTCATAGGTTGTAAAACCAATGTTTTTGTATCGGTACAAAGCCAGTGTGCACGGTCAATAATTTGGGTAATTAATATACCACCCATGCCTGCCATAACAACGCAGTCAATCTCCTCTGCTTGGAACTTGTCCAACCCGTCGGAAAGGCGTAATTCAATTTGCTTTTCCAATCCGGCAACACGTACCGTCTCTTCGGCGTGGGAAAGGGGTCCCGAACGCAAGTCTGCCGCAATGGCAGAAGAAATCAGGTTATTTTCCAATAAATACACCGGTAAATAGGCATGATCGGTTCCAATATCTGCTAACCGACAGTTTTTATCAACCATGTCGGCGACCAACTGTAATCGTGGATCTAATTTGATCATATGCTATCCCCTTTCCTCGGGTATCAATATTTTTTCCATTAAATTGCCCTCATAGGCTCCGTCTATGCATTGTCCTACATACCGATATCCCAAACGAAAGTAATATTGATTCAACGCTTCATTTACCGTTTGACAATCCAACCGCAGTCGATCACCGCCGTTTTCCAAAACCTCTTGTTCTGCAAAACGCAGCATAGTAATGCCAAGCCCACGATAATTCGGATGTGTTGCCAAATGATGCACATACAAAGCTTTGGCGGGTGTTAACCACCGCGGATCAACACGTAACAACGCCATAACACCAACAACAGCATCTTGGTCAACTGCTACGTATAAATCATCTTGCTCCACACGATAGAGAAAATATTCATAGGGATAAACATTCAAATAATCTGTTTTATTCCATTGATATAGCCCTTTATCATCCATCCAACGGATCCGCAACGATAACAAATCTATAATCGCCGAAATATCATCGTTCGTAGCTTTTCGTATGTTCATAATTCCTCACAAAATTTGCTTGATTTTTTTCTGAATATATATTATGATAATCTCTGCAACAAAAAAATGCAAGTATTTTTCACGACAAAGAGGTATATAAAATGAAATACGACAAATACGGTGACCCAATTATTGAAACTAGCGAAAAGTTAAGTGGTAAAAAGAAAAAAGCAATTGCTATCATGATTATTTTACAAGGCATTTTAATTGCTTTTAACATCTCTGTTTTACTAATTGAATTTTTAAATCTATATTTATGCTTTTTAACTGCTCCCCTATTCATTTTCTTTTACATCGCTTATCAAAAAGGATGTTCCGCTATCAAAGAGTCCGGTAAATTGCCCGGTTACTGCAAACTCGTCGCAATCATTTCTCCCATTTTGTACGTAGCAACGGCTGTGTTAGCGGTTTTCGGTGGTTGATTATCGCACAAATAGATGCAGAACAATTATAATATGTAGCTTCTTCTTTTAAACGAAAAAGATGAAAAAACCCGTAACACTCTCGTATTACGGGTTTTTTCATGCAGATGATTAGGAGAAAACACGATATAAATTGATTCCTCTTTACAAGGGGCTACCCTTGACCACCTTTTCATTCTTCCATTTGTCTTCCTAAAAAAGCAGCGGCAACCTGCGCCATTTTCACGTCGGTTTCATTTGGTACTGCACCACTTTCAGCCGCCAACATACACACAGTACCCACAACGTCGCCCGCAGCAATAATAGGAATCGCCACAGCCGCTTGCCGTTCTACCCCTTCTAACGGCATCAGTCGTTTTTCGTGAGTAGGGGTCAAAACATAGTTTTGACGTTGCTCCATCATTTCTTCTAATTGCACCGTTAACCGCCGCTCCAATACCTCTCGCTTGGAAACACCGGAAGCCGCAACACAGCCATCGCGGTCACAAATCACCACCGGCAGTACCGTACCTTTTGCCATTACTTCGGCATATTGTGCCGCAAGATGGGCAAGTTCCCCAATGGGCGAATATTTTTTGAAAATCACGTCACCATCATTGCTGGTAAAAATTTCCAGCGGGTCGCCCTCTCTGATTCTCATAGTGCGGCGGATTTCTTTGGGGATAACAACCCTCCCAAGGTCGTCGATTCTTCTCACAATACCTGTTGCTTTCATATATAAAAACTCCTTTTATTTCAAATCGTGATACTATTATTTGTGATTTGTGGGAATTTATACTGTTTGACAACAACAAAATCGATTGTGTTTTATTTTAAGTTGAAATAAAACTATTTTAGTGATATAATATACATACTACATCCATTGAAAAGGGGAATAAAAATGAGAAGGGTTTTATCGTTTATTTTAGCTATAACA
>JAFYMD010000076.1 GCA_017556785.1 Clostridia bacterium
ATGAATTACACTCTCTTTCTACTGATTTTGGCTTTTGGCATGCAGATAATGCAACCAAACGCTGTCATCTTTGGTAATCGGCTTCAGCATAAAGCCAAAGTGTTGTTTTTGTGCCGAAACACGGTATTGTTCGGGCAATTCCGGCCCACAAGAATTGGTGCCCACACCGCTGACAAATCCATCTAAATGCAACACCGTTTGCTCCGAACGGGGCAATTCATAGTTGTGCGCGGTGTTTCGCAATTGATTGGGGGTGTAGGGTAAGGCGGAAAAATTCATGCCGTTGGGTTGCCATACCGCCAGACCAATATCTTGTCCATTGGTCAAACGGCACAAATACCCGTAACGATTGCCGCAATGTTGCGGTTTTAAATTGTTTTCCATCATATCGGGAACAGCAAAGACGAAATCGCCTACGTAAGCGGCGGCCATGCGGTCGCAGTAGTTTTCACCCGGGCCGTAACCATAGTAACGGAAGTGTTGGAATTCGGCAGGTAAATGCAATTCCAGTCCTAAGCGAGGCAAAAACGGCGCTTGGTCATGTCCTTGAAAATCGCATTCAAATGCCACGGTGCCATCTCCGTAAAAACGGTAGGTGTTGCGGGCGGTAAAGATTGGCCAAGCCCCGTCACAAGCCAGCGACAGGGTGGCAAAAGCAACGATATGGTCGTCTTCTGCTTTTATTTCGGTTTCCATGCAACGGGCCTTTAGATTGTGGTAATTCCATTTTTCCCATTCGTTTTTGACGTATTTATCATTGTCGGTGGGAGCACGGTCTACTTGTAAGAAAAGCGGTTGTTTTAAGAGATCTTGATTTAGACAAGAAATTTGAGTCAACGTGCCGTAAATGTGGGAAAAAACAAATCGGCAACCATTGGCAAAAATTACCGTGTCGGTAGCGGTTTCTTCCATTGTGGGCAAATCAAAGTCCAACGAAACCTCGGGCGGATTTGCCGAAACAGGCAACTTAAACTGACAACTGCCCACTTCACTGCCGTCGGGAGCCCACGGAGCATCGCCCAGCAAGCGGAAGATCAACCGTACGTAACATTCCCCGTCAGCAGGTAAGGTGTAATCAATATGTACTTTTTCGCATTGTTTGGGAGCAATAGGCAAAACACCTACGCAACCCGATTCTACCACCTTGCCAAATCGCGTGATCTCATAGTCGCAAACAAACCGAGACAAATAGGTGAAATCCAGTAGGTTGGTCACAAAGAAATCGCCGTTTGCTAAATTGTCAGGTTGCACGCGGAACGGGGCAAAGACCGCCTTGGCTTCCAACAGCGAGGTGTGAGGTTGGTCGTTGGCATCCAGCAATCCGTCAATGCAGAAATTGCCGTCGTGCTGCACCTCACCGAAATCGCCACCATAACACAACCCTTTGGATGTGGCAATTCCGTGGTCGCGCCATTCCCAAATAAACCCACCCATGTATCGGGGGTCACTTTCAAGCATGGCTTGGTAATCCTGTAAACTGCCGCCGGAGTTGCCCATGGCGTGTGCATATTCGCACAGCACGATCGGGCGCTTGTCGTCGGCGGTGTTTTTCAGCAATTCGGCACAGAAGGGGAAGGAGGGGTACATGAAACTGATCACGTCGGTGTCGGGAGGGTAGACCCAATCCTTCATTTGTTCAGCCGCTCGGTCATAGTGGGTGGGACGGGTGTCGTCCAATTCGCGAATTCGTTGCAAAGCAAAACGGAAATTGGAACCGTAGCTGGCTTCGTTGCCTGCCGACCACATGATCACGCAGGGGTGGTGGATTGCCGACAAAACCAAAGAATCCATGCGATCCAACAGCATATCACGGAATTCCAAGGAGTTGGCAACGGCATTTTGTTCGCCGTAACCAAATCCATGGGCTTCTACATCGGCTTCTGCCATAACATATAACCCGTAACGGTCGCACAATTCCAAAAAGCGAGGGTCGGCTTGATAGTGCGAGGTGCGTACACCGTTTATGTTGTACCGTTTAATACGCAAAACGTCTTGCTTTAATTGTTCATAGGTCAACGCAGGACCGCTATCTTTGCAAAAATCGTGGCGATTGACCCCCTTAATCTTTACGGCACGTCCGTTGAGTTTAAATACACCCTCCACGATTTCCACCTTGCGAATGCCGAAGGGATGTGCGGTGTATTCTCCGTTGCAGTAGGTGATAAGGGTATATAATTTGGGGGATTCCCCGTTCCACAACGCTGGGCTTTCTACTGTCATAGAAGCGGTGCCTTCGGCCGAAAGGGTGCAAGCCGTAACCACTTCGCCTTGGGGATCGTACAACGTTACCGTGGTTTGCTCGGGACAAAGGGTATCGGCTGTCAGGTCGATTGTGGCGGATTTGTAATCGTCGGTTATGGTGGTAGCAATGCGAAGGTCTCGCAAACATCCTGCGGGACGCGTCAGTAGGTATACGTCACGGAAAATACCGCTCAACCGCCATTTGTCTTGGCATTCCATGTAGCTGGTGACCGACCATTTCAGTACCATGACCGCTATGCGGTTAACCCCGTCATGTAAATATGCGGTGCAGTCAAATTCGCTTGTTGCGTGCGAGGTACTACTGTACCCCACAAATTTTCCGTTGACAAACAGGTAAAAAGCATTGTCAACCCCTTCAAACACCAGGTAACGATGTTGTCCGTCACCGGCATTTTCTATCGTAATATCTCTGGCATATACCCCCACGGGATTGTCCACGGGAACAAAAGGCGGATCGATTGGGAAAGGAAAGTTGGTGTTAAGGTATTGACATTTGTCATACCCTTCAAACTGCCAACAAGAAGGAACCTTGGTAGGGGTGAACCAAGACAAAGGGGTGGATTGACCGATCGCCTTGTCGGGAACAGCATAAATATTTTGGTAATATTGGAATCCCCAAGTCCCGTTTAACATGGTGACTCGTTGGGAGTTTGTACGGTCACCCGCCAAAGCCGACGGTACACTTTCGTAAGGAATAAAATAACTTCTGTGAGGACAAGTGTTGACACGAAAATGGTGATATTCTTCAAAATACTTTTTAACTTCCACCGTGATTTCCTCCTACTATTCGCCGATATAATCGGTTACGCCAACCGTTTTACCGTTTTTGCTATATACTCTGGGAACACGTTTGCCCAATACGCAAACCAATTCATAGTGAATGGTGTCACACAAAGCGGCAACCTCTTCTACCGGCAGATGAACACCGTTTGACACCCCAAATACCGTTACCTCGGTACCCATGGTTACGTTGTCTATATGGGTTACGTCCAGCATTAACTGATCCATGCATACCCGACCCAAAATAGGTGCTTTTTGCCCGTGGATCAACATATACCCACGGTTGGAAAGCTGACGAGGGTACCCGTCGGCATACCCCAGGCAAACGGTTGCCACACGACGATCTTCTTGTAACTTTACGGTTTGCCCGTAGCTTATGGTGTCACCCGCATGTAACGTCTTGACCATAGAGACCACCGTTTTTAGTTGCATAGCGGGTTTTAAATCCACCTTGCCTTGCAGTTCTTTTGAGGGTGCCAGGCCGTATAATGCAATTCCTTCTCGCACCATGTCCAAATACCCGTTGGGGTAGGCAAGCGATGCGGCGGAATTGCAACAATGCCGCAAGGCAAAGGTAGCGCCTTTTGTCTCTAATTCCGCGACCCGCTGTCCAAACAAAGCAATTTGTTGATTGGTGACGGTGCCGTTCGGGTCGCCGTCGTAATCGGCGCTGGGTAAATGAGTGAAGATTCCGTTGATATGTAATCCCGCCATATGGCAAACTGCCAAGGCTTGCTCCATTTCTTGATCGCTTTCTCCGCGAAATCCCAACCGACCCATACCAACGTCTAATTTCAAATGTCCGTCGATCACACAGTCGGCTTTGACCGCTTGCTCCGACAACTGCCGAGCGTAGTCGTAACTGTACACCGTTTGGGTCAAGCAATGAGCCGCCAATTGTGGCGCGCATTCAGGGGGAGTATACCCCAAAATCAGTATGGGTAGATTGGCTTCAAATCGCCGCAATTGTATCCCTTCGGAAATCGAAGAAACCGCCAAAAAATCCACCCCGGCATCTACCAAGGTGTGGGTCACGGTTTCCACCCCATGCCCGTATGCGTCCGCTTTGACAACCGCCATCATTTTAACACCGTTCGGTAATAATCGGCGCAGGGCGGTTACGTTATGGGCAACGGCATCTAAGTCGATCTCTGCCCGAATACGCTTGAAAAAACTTGTATTCAATCAAAACACCTCTAAAGAAGAGTATATATACTTATACATATTTTAGTATAAAATATTACCGGTGTAAAGTCAACAAAATTCGTCACAAAAAGCCCATCTTATAGCAGATTTTGGGGTGAAACTCACATTTTGGTTGACAGAACCGCCATATGAGGGATATAATGACATCAGATTAGG
>JAFYMD010000012.1 GCA_017556785.1 Clostridia bacterium
GTAGCGTTGAAAAAAGATATGCCCGGCCAAGAAATGTGGAAACGTATGCTGTGTGTTTTATTGACTGTTGTGATATTGGGTGTTGGGACGTCCTGCATTAGTTTGTTTAACATCATGGTCATAAACGGAAATAAGTATTCTACGCTGGCGGCAAAGCAACAACTGACTACCACAACGATTGAAGCGAAACGTGGAACGATATACGATTGTAATGGCAATATATTGGCGACCAGCGCTACGGTGTGGACCGTCTATATTGCTCCGCAAGATATAACCGATGATAAAGAAGCCCGTCTGATTGCTGACGGGCTTGCTGAGATTTTAGACATAGATGCCGAAGAGATTTATCAAAAGGCAAAAAAGAACACTGCGTATGAGCGAATTGTAAAACGCGTGGAAGAAAAAACGGCGGCCAAGGTGCGGGCGTTTATTAGCGAGCATGAACTGGGGTCGGTTGTTGGGTTGGATGAGGCCAATAAACGGTATTATCCCAACGGAAGCTTGGCATCTGTTGTGCTTGGATTTGTAGGTGACGACAACCAGGGTTTGGAAGGGATTGAATACCAGTATGACAGTTTGTTAAAAGGTGTCCCCGGCAAAGTTGTGTCGTCTAAAAATGCTCGCGGTAGCGACATGCCGTTTAACTATGAAACAATGGTAGAGGCGCAACAAGGGAACTCTTTGACGTTGACGTTGGATTCGTTTGTGCAATATTGTGTGGAAAAACATTTGGAAGAAGCGATCGATGTCAATGCCGCTACCAATCGTGGGTGTGCGATCGTAATGAACGTCAATACGGGCGCGATTATTGGCATGGCAACCAAGCCGGACTATGATCCCAATACACCGTTTACTGTTACCAACGAATATATGTTGGATATGCTGGAAAACTACAAAAGTAAGGATCCTGCTCTCACCGAAGAAGAAGCCTATAACAAGGCGTTGCGTGAACAATGGCGAAATAAAGCGATTGCCGATATTTACGATCCGGGCTCGGTGTTCAAAACGGTAACAGGTTCGGCGGCAGAGGAAGAAGGTTTGGTGAATAGTCAATCGGGCTTTAACTGCCCCGGCTACATTGTAATTGCGGGCACTCGCTACAAGTGTCATAATACGGACGGTCACGGACATCAAAACCTTTCCAATATTTATGAGAATTCCTGCAATCCGGCGTTTATTGAAATTGGACAACGATTGGGTGTTAAAAAGTTTTATCAGTATTTCAAGGCATACGGCTTGACCCAAAAAACAGGAATTGATCTGCCGGGCGAGGCAAATAGCATTTATTACACCGATCAAAACATGGGTCCGGTTGAGTTGGCATCTGAATCGTTTGGCCAAACCTTCCAAGTGTCACCCATTCAAATGATTACAGCGGTATGTGCTGTAGCCAATGGTGGGTATCTCGTAAAACCTCACGTGCTGAAAGAGGTTACCGATGGTGCGGGTAGAATCGTACAAACCGAAGACAAATCGGTGATTCGCCAAGTGATTTCTAACCAAACCTCGAAACATATGTGCGAAATGTTGCGTTCGGTTGTGGAAAATGGTTCGGGGAAAAATGCCTATGTGGCCGGCTATCGTATGGCAGGTAAAACGGGGACTTCCCAAAAAATCAGTAGTTCAACCGAAGATAATATGCAATACGTCGCTTCTTTTTGCGGGTTTGCTCCTGCAGACAAACCGGAATATGCTGTGATCGTTATGGTGGACGAACCGCATGGTGCCAACACATATGGTAGCGCGGTGGCGGCTCCGGTGGCATCGGCTATTATGGAAGAAATTTTGCCTTATTTGGGAGTAGAAGCGGTATATACCGAAGATGAATATGACAGTATCAGCACGACGGTTCCGACGGTTGAAGGAAAAACCGTGGAACAAGCTCGTCAAGATTTGGAAAATGCAAACCTTTCGGTTCGTGTGATTGGCGAAGGAGAACGGGTCGTGGCTCAAAATCCTATGGGTGGCTCTGCCAGCCCTACCGAGGGTACGGTTGTTTTGTATACAGAAGAAAGTTATGAACCCGAACAAGCCGAGGTCCCTGACTTAACTGCAATGGGCGTTTCGGGCGTTTTGTCCACGGCATCCGAAGCGGGCGTCAACGTTGAAATCGTTGGGGTAGTAAGCGGTGCTAGTGGTGCGGTATCTTATCGTCAGAGCGTCAAGGCGGGTACAAAAGTGGAGCGCGGTACGGTAATACGTGTCAGCTTCCGTTATACCGACTCGGTTGAATGATGGTTTAAGGTGGTGTGTTTCGTGAAATTAAAAGATTTGTATCCTTTGTCCGCGGGGACTTCTTTGGGTGAGCGCGAGGTCGGGAAGGTGACCAACAATTCTATGCAAGTAGCTCCCGGAGATGTGTTTGTACGCGGTGTGGAGGATCATGGCGATCAATATGCACAAGCGGCGATCCAAGCGGGTGCGTCCGTAGTCCTTTGCGATAAGGATTTGGGACTTGACAATCAACTTGTTGTTAAGGAACCGCGAAAAGTCTTTGCCGAAATGTGTGCAGCATATTTTTCCCATCCGGCGCGTAAAATCAAATTAATCGGTGTGACCGGAACGAATGGTAAAACGTCTACTTGTTTAATGATTAAATCTATTTTGGAATCCTTTGGTCATAAAACGGGATTGATCGGTACGGTTCACAATATGGTGGGCAATCAAGTGCTACCCGCTAAAAACACTACCCCCGGTGCATACGAATTGCATTCGTTGTTTTCTCTTATGGAAATGAGCGGTTGTGAGTACGCTGTTATGGAGGTTTCCTCCCACGCGTTGGATCAAGACCGCATTCATGGGTTGCATTTTGCTTGCGGTGTATATACCAACCTAACACAAGATCATTTGGATTATCACGTGACCATGGAAAATTATCGCGATGCCAAAAAGAAATTGTTTACGATGTGCGATACTGCGATTGTGAATTGCGATGATCCCTATGCAAACGATATGATAGAAGGGTGTCAATGTCCTGTCGTAACCTATTCGTTGGCAACGAATCAAAGTGATTATGTTGCCAAAAATTTTAGAGATGAAATTAGTCTTGAAAAAATGGCATACGATTTGGGTATAAGCAAATATGTATTATCTCGTCTTTTTGCAAAAACGTTTCATTGTAATTTTAATAAATATGTGAATGGA
>JAFYMD010000077.1 GCA_017556785.1 Clostridia bacterium
ACATTGAATCCAACGCATGGGGCATGGCATTTTCCATTGCCCACGACGGGGAAGGTCTGGCCGCCTTATACGGTGGCAAGCAAGCCATGGCTGCCAAAGTGGACGAAATGCTCACCGCCAATCCCCAATGCACCACCGCTATTGGCACGCAACACGAAATGTTTGAAGGCAGAGAATGCAAAATGGGACAATATTGGCATTCCAACCAACCGGCTCACGCTGCACTTTATATGTACAATTACACCCATCAACCCTACAAGACCCAACGCTACACCCGTGAAGTATTAGATCGCTTATACGTGGGTGGCGATTTCGGTCAAGGGTACATTGGGGATGAAGACAACGGCGAACAATCCGCTTGGTACTTGTTCTCGGCCTTGGGCTTGTATCCCTTGGCATTGGGATCGGGAGAATACGAGATCACCGCTCCTTTGTTTGACAAAGTAACCTTGCATTTGGAAAGCGGCGACCTGACCATTGCCGCCCACAACAACAGTACCGAAAACGTATACATTCAAAGCATGACGGTAGACGGTGTAGCCCACAACGCTACCACCATCACCCACGAAGATTTGCTTGGTGCTTCGGAAATTGCATTTACCATGGGCAACACTCCTTCCGCTTGGGGCACTAGCGACAGCGAAGACGTCGCCGCTCCCACCCCCATGGTGGATCTCACCGGCACAGCCATGGCATCCAACAAGCTCTTTGACAACGTAACTACCAACGCTTCTTCCCTCACGGTCACCGACCCCGTAACCGTTACCTTTGACCAACCCAAAGTGGTCACCATGGCAACCGTCACTTGTGTAGATAAAACCGCAGGCCCCAAAACCGTTACGGTAGAAGCGTCCCAAAGCGGAGCAGAAGGCAGTTGGATTCCCCTTGCTACGGTCAATCCCACCTATACCTTCCACTTTGAATTGATGCCCATTTCCCTGAACAACACCACCGCCTACACCCATTATCGGTTGCGATTCGGGGAGACCTGCAACGTGGCAGAAATCGAATTGTTAGGGATCGGTGAACTTCAACAAGATTCCTTTGATCAATGGACCGACACGTCCGATCCCATTTACCATTTGGGCGTAGCAGGTGCCGATGCAAGTGACTCCTTCTATGAACATTACCGCTACGTTGCCCAAGAATTTGTGCCTGCTTCCCCCGAGTTATACGGGGCGAAAATTGCCTTGAATCTCACCGGCGGCACAGCCACCGTACACGTAGAGGTTCGTAAAGAAGTGAATGGCAGTGCTTTGCTTACCAAAGAAATTCCCATTGTCAGCCAAGGCAACGCCGCTCATTGGTATACCTTGGATTTTGGGGAAAAACTCACCCTTACCCCCGGGGAAGCCTATTATTTGGTGTATTATCTTTCCCAAAGAGATGCGGGAAACGTCTGCATTGCCCACGGGTCGATTTTGGGACCGTATGAGGCTGCTCATCCCGGGTACGTATGGCAAATGTCATTGGGTGAACCTATGAACTTTGATGCCGGTCAACATCATTTGGTTTTTGGTGTGGAATTGATTGCGAAAGACCCCACTCTCCCCGGTCAAAAAGAAACCGACGTGCAAGCTATCATAGATGCCATTGACGCCATTGGTGAGATCACCAACAAGAATTATGCCGAAAAAGAAGTGCTTCTCGCTGCGGCAGAACAAAAACTTGCCGCTTTGGTGGCAGAATACGGCGAAGAAGTCAAAACATCCGTCATCAATTTAGATCAACTAACGGCAGCCAAGGCAACCATTTTAGCATTGAAAGAGGCGGCACAGCAAGAAGCGGCCGACAAAGCCGCCGCAAAAGCGGTAGAAGACCAAATCAACGCCTTGAACGTGCAATCCTTGGACGATGAACCTGCTGTAATTGCCGCAAGAGATGCTTACAGCAGTTTGACCGACCGTCAAAAAGGGTTTGTAACCAACCTTGCTAAATTGGAAGAAGCCGAAGCCACCATCGCCCAACTGAAAGAGGTTGTCCCCCCTGTGGCAATCCTCTACGGCGACGTGGACGGTTACGGTAAGGTCACCGCCGCCGATGCGCTGGAAGTGCTCAAAAGTGTGGTTGGTAAAACCACCTTGACCGACGAACAATTCAAAGCCGCCGACACCGACGGTAGCGGCAAAGCGGATGCCGCCGACGCATTGGATATTCTGAAAAAAGTGGTTGGAAAAATCGATAAATTCCCTGTGGAAGAATAAGCATATTAGAAAATCACTTGTTCAAACCAGCCAACAAAGAATAAGCAATCCTTTTCTGGCAAACAAATAAGCCACTCGAGCCAAGTAAGTGTGGCCGAGTGGCTTATTTTATACTATGTCACAAACCATGTGACTGTGTGGTAGAGCCGATGCGTACCACCACGGTTTCACATTTTAAACGAAATTATGCTGTATAGGTCCCGAACCCTTTCCTAAATCAAGTTGTGCGGAAAGGGCATCCGTAATATAGTCTTTTGCTCTTTTCACAGATTCAGCAAGAGAGAACCCTTGAGCGAGACCCGAAGCAATCGCGCTGGAAAGCGTGCAACCTGTGCCGTGGGTGTTGGGATTCCGGATTCGCTTACCTTCAAACCATACCATTTCACCGTTTGCATACAAAAGATCATTGGCATCATTGATACTGTGTCCTCCTTTGAGAAGAACGGCACAGCCGTATGCATCTCCGATGAATTTTGCGGCAGATAGCATTTCTTCTTTGCTTTCTATGGTTTTTCCAAAAAACACCTGAGCTTCCGAAATATTCGGTGTAACAATCGTTGCCATGGGCAGAAGTTTCTCGGTTAAGGTCTGTACCGCATCAGACTTCATCAAAGAAGAACCACTGGTTGCCACCATAACAGGATCCACTACCACATTTTTCGCCTTATGGTAACGGAGTCTATCTACAATCACGCAGATTAGTTCCGAAGAAGATACCATACCGATCTTGATTGCATCAGGAAAGATATCCTCAAATACTGCATCAAGCTGCTGTTTCAAAAAGTCAGGTGTCACCTCTTGAATCGCTCGCACACCGATTGTATTTTGTGCGGTGAGTGCCGTGATAGCACTCATCGCATACACTCCGTTCATGGTCATTGTTTTTATGTCCGCCTGAATCCCTGCCCCTCCACTACAGTCGCTCCCTGCGATAGTCAATGCTGTTTTCATTTTCATCCCCCTTTAGCATAAGCCGAGCACCTGCACTCTCGCTTTCAGTTCCTCTGCCGCCTTCTTCGGATCATCCGCTTTCATAATGGCAGACACCACACAAATACCGGCAATGGGAATCCCTGCAAGAACGTCAATGTTATCTTTATTCAGACCGCCGATCGCATTTGCGGGAATCGGAACAGCGTTGCAAATGTCTCGAAGGGTATCGGTAGAAGTCAGAACAGTCTTTACTTTGGTCGTGGTGGGAAAAATTGCTCCTACGCCAAGATAGTCTGCGCCCTGTTCATAGGCTTCCTTTGCCCAAGGGACTGTCTTTGCCGTTGCGCCAACGATTTTATCGTCACCCAAGAGTTTTCTTGCGGTTGCAATGGGCATATCTTCCGCTCCCACGTGAACGCCTTCTGCATCGACAGCAAGCGCAACATCCACACGGTCGTCAATAATCAGCGGCACGAGGTAGCGCTTTGCGATGGCGTGAACCTTCTCGGCAAGATCAATATACTCCCTAGTCGTTCTGTTCTTCTCACGAAGCTGAAGGAGGGTTGCACCGCCTTGGAGTGCTTGTTCAACACGGCAGAGAAACTCTTCCTCGGAAAAGCCCGTGCTATCGGTGATAAAATATAAACTTGGATCAAACTTTTTCATTTTCTTTCCCTCACACATATAGATAGTCGTTGAGGACGGGCTGTAAGCCTTCCTCGGCAATATCCTTGTACATCTTGTCCAGACTGCGGTTGTCGTCGATTTCAAACTGCTCGTCACCTTGTGCGTCATCAATTTCTTTCCCCGCATATTTGCTTTCATGGTCACCGATGCCGGTGGAAACACCGGCAGAAACTTTGGTAGCCGCAATCTTCACAATACCGTTTCTAAACCGGGCACTCTCACGGGAGGACACCGTAATTCCTACATACGGCAAGAAAATACGGTAGGCACAAAGCACCTGACAAAGCTGCTTTTCGTGAACGTCCAGGGGGCTCAACTTATCATTATTGATAATCGGTCGAAGCCTTGGACAAGATAAGGACATCTCGGCATGAGGATATTTTCTCTGCAAGTAATAAACGTGTAACGCACTTGCCAAAGCATCCTTGCGGAAGTCTGATAGACCAAGCAAAGCTGAGAACGCAACGCCACGCATACCGCCACGAAGGGCACGTTCTTGTGCATCAAAACGGTAGGGCCACACACGCTTATGACCAAGCAGATGAAGCTGTTCGTATTTGTCGGTGTCGTAGGTTTCTTGAAATACGGTCACGTAATCCGCACCGCATTGGTGAAGATACTTGTATTCCTCGGTATTCACGGGGTAGATTTCAAGCCCAACCATACGGAAATATTTGCGGGCTAATTTGCAAGCCTCACCGATATATTCCACATTGCTCTGTCCCCTGCTTTCACCGGTCAAAATTAAAATTTCTTCCATACCGCTGTCAGCAATAACCTGCATCTCTTTTTCAATCCGCTCCATACTGAGTTTCATTCGCTTGATGTGGTTGTAGCAGTTAAAACCGCAGTACACACAGTAGTTCTCGCAGTAATTTGCAATGTAAAGTGGGGTAAACAGATACACGGTGTTCCCGAAATGCTTGCTTGTTTCCAGTCGTGCTCTCTGCGCCATCTGCTCAAGAAACGGCTCAGCCGCAGGAGAAAGCAGAGCCTTAAAATCCTCTATCGTGCAGGTGTCATGCTCCAAGGCCGCCTTCACGTCAGCGGCGGTGTATTTTGAATAATCGTAGGCGTTCATCTGCGCCATCACGTTTGCACACACATCCGATTCGATCACTTCCATCCCCGGCAGATATTCCATATGGTTCTTTCGGGAAGAAGGATCGTTTTCCAGTCGATGTTTCTTTGCAAGTGCTTCCGGCGACAAATGCTGAGAATCCACAAAAAACAGATTTTCCATAACGTTCACCTTACTCTCCGAGAAATCCGGTCAGCGGGTCGGAAGCCGATGCCCCTCTCGTCAACACTCTACCAAGACCGGAAAGGTATGCCTTACGACCTGCTTCAATGGCATTTTTGAATGCAGATGCCATCATAGGCAGATTACCTGCGGTGGCAAGTGCAGTATTCGCCATAATTGCGGCGGCACCCATTTCCATGGCTTCGCAAGCCTGTGAAGGTCTGCCGATCCCCGCATCTACAATGATAGGCAAGTCGATTTCGTCAATCAAGATTTGGATAAACTCTTTGGTTGCAAGCCCCTTATTAGATCCGATGGGAGAAGCCAAAGGCATAACGGAAGCCGCCCCTGCATTCACAAGGTCACGAGCGACGTTTAGATCGGGATACATATACGGCATAACCACAAAACCCTCTTTGGCAAGGATCTCGGTCGCCTTGATGGTTTCTTGATTGTCGGGAAGCAGGTACTTGGAGTCTCTCATAATTTCGATTTTTACGAAATCGCCACAGCCAAGCTCACGGGCAAGGCGTGCAATACGAACAGCTTCCTCCGCATTTCTTGCGCCGCTGGTATTGGGAAGCAAAGTAACCCCTTCGGGAATGTAATCCAAAATGCTTTCCTGCTCTTTGGTGTTGGCACGGCGCACCGCAAGGGTAATGATCTCTGCTTCGGCATCCTTCACCGCCGCTTCGATCAATTTCATAGAGTATTTCCCCGATCCGAGAATAAAACGGGAGGTAAACTCATGTCCTCCGATCATTAGTTTGTCGTTGTTCATTTTTATATCCTTCTTTCATTCAGTTTCAAATTGTTCTGTCAAAATTCTAAGCACCGTATGGGCTTGGTGAGCGGCACAGAGCATCACGCGAGAAGATACAAGACTGCCCTCTGTTTTTACATCACTTTGCTCATCGCCACACAAATAAAACTTGCTTGTGATTTTTCTCGTCCTAATAGAATTAGCACTACCGAAACCTGCCATACCCGATGCCGCCACAAGAAACGTTTTCGGCATTGTTTCAAGAACGAGGTTGGTAAGCATTGCCTTGCTTTCAGCATCATCAAAGGCTTCGCAGATGATATCGGCATCTTTCAAAAGTTCCACGGCATTGTCCTCCGTCATACGGACGGTATGCCGTTCGATGTCAATATACGGTGCAATCTCTCTCAGATTTTCAGAAAGTGCATCGGTTTTATCCATACCAATTTGATTTACCTTATATTGCTGGCGGTGCAAATTGGTAATATCCACACGGTCAAAGTCAATCAGAATCAGTTTTCCAATGCCGGCACGGGCAAGAGAAATGGCAATATGGGAGCCAAGACCACCAAGCCCGCAAACAGCAACCGTAGCCGCCGAAAATTTCTTTTGCACATCTTCACCGTGTCGCTGGCACAAAGCCTTGTTCCATTCTTCTTTTGTCGGTATCAAATTAACCACCTCCCACAAAACTGACCACCTCTACGCTGTCACCGTCTTCCAAAACGATTTCACCGTACTGCGACTTTGGGACAATATCTCCGTTACGCTCTACGGCGATTCGTTTGGAATTATAACTTGTAGTTGCAAGATATTCCGCTACCGTCTTACCTGCAATATTCCATTCTTCTCCGTTGATCTTTACCATAAAAACACCTCCAAAAGCAACAAAAAAAGGAAGTTACCGATTTGGTAACTTCCTAAACAAACTTTGTTCTTCCCAATATCCTTGTATCAGGCATCCCTACGTTGGCATTATCCAAATCAGGTTCTCGGTCGAAGGTTATACCTTCCTCTCAGCCTGTCATACAAGCTCCCGTTTGTTCGATTGTCCTATGCATTATACACCTATTGAAATGAAAATGCAATAGAATTCAGAAAATTCCGATTCATTCTTTTGGATTACCAAAAACCGCCCTCATACGAGGGCGGTTGATGGAGAACAAAGATTACTCCTCTACGGGGAATTTATCGATTTTGCCAACTACTTTTTTCAAAATATTCAGCGCATCGGCGGCGGTGATACCATCAACACCGTCCGTGTCGGCGGCGATCGCTTGGCTTTCGGTCAGTTGAACCTTGCCAACCACACTTTTCAGTACTTCCAAAGCGTCAGCAGCCGTGATATTTCCATCTCCATCGAGGTCGCCTACCGTAAGGAGATCGTCGGGAGGAGTGGGGTCATCGGTTTCGCCCAATGGGATGTTCAACGTTTTACAGGCAGCGGCCAATTTATCATAGTTGTTGACTTGAACGTAACCTTTTTGAATATCGCTCAAATCAAGATACGCATCCAAGGCGGCCTGTACGGCATCACGATTGGACTCTGCTATGGTGTCGGGTAATTTATTGATCTTTTTCACCACAGCAGCACCTTCTTCATTGCCAACCGAGTTGGTATATTGGATGCTTTTACCGGCCAAAATCTCTTCGCTTTGATTGAAGAAGGGATTCTTTTTATCGTTATAGGAAACTTTAATGGAGGTTGTATAATCCCACCACCAAGCGTTTCCCAGTGCCAAAGCATAGGAGGTTTCAAAAGAAGTTGCGGCATTATTACAGGCAACGTTAATCCCAAAGGCTTTGGAATCATCATCATTTCGAGGGAACCGTGCTTCAAGACCGTAACCGGAAGAAACCACTTCGCCGGTATATTCGTTTACGCGAGGCTCATCTTTAAAGGTAAAGGGGCAAATGTTTGTCACATCATTGATGTATACTTCAAAATACATTCCTTCATAACCGGGTTTTACAAAGTTATAAAAGTCATTATAACGAGTAACCAGTTTGGACTCAGCCGCCATATACCGCAATTGGATGTCGCCTTGTTCCGGGTCGGGGGTGTTGGCGGCAAAGCCATCCAGAATGGCACCGGGTACAGGGTTACCATCTTCATCTACGGAGCCTTTGGCGGGGCGAGGCGTACCGTCAGCAAAATGCGTTTGACTGTTGGGGTCCGGATCAAACCAAATTTCAATACTGTCTGCATAGCCGGTATGCAAGCCCATGGTGGTATCATAACCGGAACCGATTTCTTCCTTCAAGTCGTAGGACACGATTTCATCGTCCCATACCTTTACGTATACATATACATAGGTATCGTCATATCCCAAATAAACAGTAGCGGACGTTTCGGGGGAATCGTAGAAGCTTACACCGTTGCTGTTATTCGGATCTTTGCCGTAAGGATCCAATTCATAGAAATCATAGAAGTTATAGTCATTGGGGTCATACTGGTCCGACCCGGTGATATACCAAATGTCCAGATTTCCGTCAATCACAAATTTCTTTTCGTCTGCTTGTTGTGCCGTTGTCGTGATAGAAAACATGGTAACAAACAGCACCATAGCCAACATCATTGACAAAATACGTTTCATATTCATTTCTCCTTCATACTAAATGATACAAAATGTGCACGATTAATAAATGCCGTTTTTCTCAGCTGTATAGTCGATGGCCAAACGATTATACAATCCCAATTTGCCACCGTTGTTTCTATAAGAACGGCCGTTATACCGCATAGCATTGATCACCGTAGCACTGCCGCTCTTCATATCAAACTGAGCACCGGAAATGCCCAAGTTATCGCTACCCACATTTACCATCAACAATTCTTCTGCACCCTTAATGGTAATCATGGTATTACAGCCATAAACGAAGGTATTGTAAATGGTTTGGTTACTTCCTTTGTCCACGATAATATATTTGGCGTTTTCCCGTAAAATGGGATTAAACAATTGAGCGAAAATATCCTCACCATCCGCCAACCAGTTTTTCAATTCGGGATCGCCGCACCGTTCAATTACCGTGCCGTTTTGTAAGCAACCGGTAATGATACCGTTGTTGCCGCCTACCAAGAAAGTATTGTAATAACAGCAGGTGACCACTTTTTTGATTACATGATCGTCACATTTACGGAAATCAATGCCGTATCCTGCGGCGGTAATGGTAAGGTTTTCCGCATACACCCCTTTACCGTTACCTCTTACGGCATAGGTGGTCTTTAAGTTTTTATTATGAGGTCCGTTTTTCGGATAGGTAATGCGAATCCCGTACAGACCTGCATGGTCGCCGTTTAAGGTGATCAAGGCTTGTTCGGTTAAGGGATCCTGCTCTTCTTCTAGATCATCCCCATAATAGGAGAGAATAATGGTTCCCTTGCCGTTCCCGTCAAAACCACGTGTGGCTACCGTTGCACTGCCTCGCAACTGTACGCCGCCGGGTACCGAAATAGGTTGGTCTAACCGATAAGCACCGGCAGGTAAATACACGATTCCGCCTGTAGAAGACATTTCGTTCAAAAGCTTTTGCAACGCTGCCGAAACATCGGTTTTACCATCCTTTGCCAAATTGGCAACTATAAAATGGGATTGGGGTTGTTTTCTTGTAATCTTTGGCAGTGCAATGTCTTGGATTTGGCTTTCTTGGGCCAATTCTACCGAACCGGAACTCTCCGCCCCGCTCAAGGTAACATTCACCAGTTTTACAAGACCGCTGGTGTTGTTTTGAATCCCGTTTTCCACCACGCTGTTGGCAATCAGCATGCCCCAACGAGGGTCTAAATCCTGAACCAAAATACCGGTGGAACAATCGGTAATAGAAATATTATAAAGGGAACCTGCAAATTGAATGCGTTGTCCTTTCACAATTTTCAGACCAATATTGCAATGTTCAATGGTAAGTCCTGAAAATTCGGTCCATTCCAAATCGCCTAACGTCATCCCTGCCGTATTCGCAGAAGTATAGGTATTCACAGCATTCTGATCCACCGAGTGCATCAGGCGACCTTTGGCATTGGCCCAATACCGACCGCTCACCACAACGTTTTCCCAAGTACCCACGTCGGCTTGGTTGTAAACCTCGGCAGCCGTATACAAGAAGGTACCTTTCACGTTTTCTACGGTTAATTGTTCGTGAGCGTTGGGGTTGACGGTATGGCAACAAGCACCAATGCCTCGATACCCATTGATTACCGTGCAGTTTTTAATGGTGGAAAGCATATAGTTGCCACCTCTGCCATCGGTATAAAATACTGCGGGATAAGGTTTCACGGCATCCAACGATTGATTGGGATAATACACCGTAAGTCCAACAACACCGCCGCTACCGCCAAGGTTGAACAAACCGCCTTCCTTGGTGTCTTTGGAAGGAACATTGGCCACAATCACGGTTCCGTAGTTATCGTCTTGCATGGTATCGGGGTCATTCCAATCCCCCACCAAAGCAACACGAGCAGGGATGGTTAACGAACCGGTAATCATATACTCACCTGCGGGTAAGTATACCGTACCGCCACCGGCGGCTTCACAATGATTGAGTGCTTTTTGAATACCCGCCGTGCAATCCACCGCACCGTCACCACGAACAATATATCCGTCTTCCGAGGGAATAATATCTGCCACGATTGGCTCTTTGGTATAGGTTGCGGCAACCAAACGAGGGGAAATCTCCCCTGTGGAAGTATCCACCAAAGGTTCGTTTGAGATCTCCCGTTGAGGGAATTCTTTGATTTTTCCAACCACATACTTCAAAATATCCAAAGCATCACCGGCGTTGATAGCGTCGTCCAAATTCACATCGGCTCGCAAAGCGGCATCTTCTGTCAGTTTCTCTTTCCCTACCACCGATTTTAAGACCATCAATGCATCATTCGCGTTGATGGTTCCGTCGGCGTCTACATCGCCTTGCACAAAATCAGATGCAACAGGTTTTCCTGCTAAGGATTGGCTGAAAAGCCATTCCACTTGATCAGACATTCCATAAACCCGGGACCAGATTTCATGGCCCTTATCGGTGAATTCCTCATAGGAAATATTACCATTCACTTCTTTCAGGGAATCCACCATATTGCGAGTTCCAAAAACAGGAACAATCGCGTCATCGGTACTGTGATAAGTGCGAATAGCAACCTGCTTCATGGAATGAGTTTGATTCATATCTCCGCCGCCACACACAGGAATGGCAGCAGCAAAGGTGCCGGGATATCGAGCCAATAAATCCCAAACACCGTAAGCACCCATAGAATGACCGCCCAAATACAGTTGATCGGTATTGACGGAATAGGAAGTTTTCATTTCTTCCAACAATTCCATAACCGCCCCTACATATTTGGTTTCGGCTACTTGGTTAATGCTGTACACCCCTTGTGTCAAGGGAACGTCGACCCATTGCGCACCCTGCGCACATTGGGGAACCACCACAATCGTTTCTTCCCCTTTTTCTTCTATAATTTGATTCACAAGTTCCATACCGGAAGTAGTTTGGGCAAGGTTATCGTTTCCTCGTCCATCTTCTGCGTGCAAATGAAGATACACCGAAAAACCATCTTCGGGGGCTTGTGTCGAGGGAACATAAATCCGATAAGGCAGCGTTGTACCGTCCGAGGCGGTAAACGTCTTCCCTTCCATGGCTAACGCCAACTCATTAGCGGCAACCGGCACAATAACGGTACCCACGGTTAAAAAAACACATAGTATAAAAGACAAAAATTTAATTGGTTTACCCATATAGATTTCCTCCTTTTATGCTTGAATTGCAAACGATTCGTGAGATTCAACCATTCTTTGGGCGTATAATATTACAATAAATACATGACATAATTTGCAAATACGCCAAACGGTATATATCCATTATAACGCATATTTTGATATCTGCAATATAACGATTGTTTCCACTTTCTGTATCACTCAAGTAAATATGCACCTCCATAAGCATATCACTTTGGAGGTGCATATGATGGGTGGCTATAAACTATTGTTGTTCCACAGGAAATTCGTTGATTTTGCCAACAACTTTTTTCAAAATGTTCAGTGCATCGGCGGCATCTGCCTTGCCGTTACCGTCGGTATCTGCGGCAATGAATTGGTCAGCGTTCAAGGTAACCTTGCCTACTACCGATTTCAGTACTTCCAGTGCATCGGCAGCGGTGATATTGCCGTCACCGTCTACGTCACCGATTTTTACTCTCAAAGCTTGTTCGGCAGCTTCCAAAACAGCCAGGTTGGTAACGTATTCTTGTACTTCGTCATCCAAATTGTCGTAAGCTTCACGAGCGGCTTCAATGGCAGAAGCATCATCTTTCGTTATATCTTTGGTAGCAGGTAGAGCTGCGATCATGTCAATAACAGGTTGAGCGGCAGCCATCAAACGTTCGATTTCGGCAATGGCAGATTCTGCGGCACGCAGAGTCAGCAACCCTTTAACCATTTTCTTTTGATCGTCGGTCAACGCCGTATAAGCGGCACGAGCAGCTTCAACTGCGGCTTTGTCTTCGATGGTCAATTCATCGGCGGCAGGCAAAGCGGCGATCATGTCGGATACTGCTTTCGCGGCGGCTTCGGTGTCAGCAACGATTTGTTGATCTGCAATGGATTTTTCTGCGGCAACGAGAATTTCCACCTTCAGAATCATGTTCTTTTGAATGTCGGTCAGTTCATTGTAAGCGGCGCGAGCGGCGGAAACTTCAGCTTTGTCGTCAAGGGTAACACCATCAGCAAAGGGAGCGATCATAGCGTCTACTGCGGCGGCGATATCTTTGTCGGCAGGGAATTGTTCGGCTGCCTGAGTAGCAAAGGCTTCGTTAGCCGCTGCGAATTCAGTCCAGCCCTTGGTGACGGCTTGATATTCTTCAGGTAAAGCCATGTATTTGGCATAGATGGCATAGAAATCATCATAAGTGGCTTCTGCGGGATAATTTTGGATAGCCAAGGTTACGTCTTTCGCAATGCTGCGCAAAGAGTTGATTTCGGCAACACCGGCACTGTTCATGAAGTGCATATCGTCCATGCGAATCACGAAACCTTCTTCAGGAATGGTCAAACCAACACAGTACAAGCGCAAGCTGGCAACGGTGAGAACATCACCGGCCTTGATGGGCCGTTTGCTGTTATCAGCCTCAATGTAAGCACCGCTTAAGGTCAACGGAATCACAACGTGGTTCCAACCGTCAACCAGATTTTGGAGAACAGGACGCACAAAGGTGTTCTTGGTAGTACCTGCATTCCCCCAGGCATTGGCGCCACCGGTTTGCACCGTATCCAAACCGAAACCGCAGTCATTGGCGGCATTGTTAGCGGCATTCACCAATACAGAAGCGTCGGATACGTACAGGTCGAAGGTTACGTACAGGTCATCGGGATCGGTAACGATCAACTTGGAGCAACCGTCGGGGTTGTAGAGTTCATCGTCATTTTGATTGTTTTGGTTATAGCCGTATACATAGAGATGCATATCGGCAGCAGAAACGGAGCCATCCCATACAACTTGGAACGCTCTTTTGTTAACCAATCCGTCGTTGCACAGACCGCCGGACGCAGTATTGTTGGCTTGGTTCAAGTCAGAATCGGCTAATTCGAAGGCACGGAACAAAACGTCGTATGCGCCCAAAGAAGCAATGGCAATTTCAGCTTTTTCCAAAGTGGCAAGGTTGGGAACAAAACCCTTAGCTTCAGCGGTCAATGCTCTGTAAGCTGCACGAGCAGCGGCAACAGCGGCGGCATCAGCAGCGGTGATGGTTGCGGGTAAAGCAGCAATTTGGTCTTCCACTGCTTTTGCAGCAGCAATCGCTGCTTCCAAAGTGGCGATGGCGGTTTCGTCAGCCACCAAAATATCCAACTTAGTTACATAGGATTTTGCTTTGTCATTCAAAGCATCATACGCCGCACGAGCGGCGGAAACTTCAGCTTTATCGGCTACCGCCACGGTTTCGGGCAAAGCAGCGATCTTAGCATCAACAGCTGCGGCGGCTTCTCGGTCGGCTTTATCTTGAGCGGCAGCAGCTTTTACAGCAGACAATTTTGCAAGACTATCGGCTTTCACCAATTCTTTTTGCGCATCGGTCAAAGCATTGTACATGGCTTCAGCAGCGGCGATTGCGGCTTCGTCATCAACGGTGATGTCGGCGGCATCTTTCAATGCGGCGATAGCGGCATCCACAGCAGCGGCTTTTTCAGCATCACCGGCAGCTTCTTCCAAAGCTTTGATTTTCGCTTCAGCAGCTTCCAAAACAGCCAAATTGGTAACGGCTACTTTGGTATCATCAGCCAAAGCGGTGTAAGCATCTCTGGCAGCTTCTACCGCACCTTTATTGCTCAAAGCAATATCATCGGTAGCAGGCAAGGCTTCAATGGCGGCAACCACAGCAGCAGCTTTTTCAGTTTCTGCGGTGATGATCGCTTCCATGGCTTCCAAATCAGCCAAAGTGGTAACAACACCTTGAGCAGTTGCAGACAAAGCGGCGTATTCTGCACGAAGGGCTTCAACAGCAGCTTTATCAGCATAAGTAATTTCGGTTGCAGACAATTCTTTTACTTTTGCATCAAAGGCAGGAGCAAGGGTAGTAGCTTGGTCCAAATCGGTCAAAAGAGAGGCATTGAATACAGCAGCTTTTGCAGTATCGCTCAAAGCTTCATAGGCTGCCTTGGCAGCAGCGATGCCTTCGGGATTATCAACGGTCAAGCCGGAAATCACTTGAGCCAAATCTTTCCCTGCGTTAGCTTCAGGAACAAGAGTTTCCAAACCGTTGGCATTTACAATGCGAATATCGTCAATCCAGATTTGGTTCGTACCCGAGGGAGCTACAACGCAACCTTCCCAATAGAACCGAAGGTTATGAACCAATTGGTCAGAGGTAAGATTGAAGGCACTCAACGGAATCACAACGTGGTTCCATTTATCGGGTTGCAATTTGCTCATCATATGGGCTTGCATACCGGCGTTGGTAATGTTACCATATCCCATATCGTGCCAGGTTGTGGTGGGTCCTAAGCCAATGTTTTGGTCGTTTACACCGTTAACCCAGTTAAAGGACATACCGGTGTAGTAGAAGTCAAATACCAAATATTCAGCCTTGCTAAAATCCCAACCATCGGTGCTTTGGAAGGAGAAGTGGATTGAGACAGTTCCTTCAGGAGCAGTACCGCGCATTGAGTATTTACCTTCGGTTCTGTTGAGGGAGGTTTTAACCCATTTACTAAAGCCGGCGGCCATAATCGTGTTCGCTGAAGAATCGCAAGCATGCAATTGAACCGACATGGGTTCAGCGGTCAAAGATTCATATTTGGAATAGTTGATTACTTTTGCTTTTGCGGCATCGCTCAAAGCATCATAAGCAGCTTTGGCAGCAGCCATACCTTCGGTATCGTTTTTGCCTTCGATTTCGTTAATCAGACCAATTACTTCTTTCGCTGCGATCTCAGAGGCATATTCAGCAGAAGCATAGTATTCAGGCGTCATGAACCGAACGTCGTCGAGGATCATGGTTTGTTCGGCAGGAGCGGCATTGTTTTCAGACACAATGCGGAACTTCCAGAGTTTTTCAGGATTCCAGTAGTCTGCACGGGTGTTGGAAGCATGCGCATATTTGTTTTCCCCTTCATCGGTGTCGATGGTGATAGCAATATGGTTCCAACCGTCTTGCAAACCGTTTTCCAAACCGAAGTCTTGGGTCCAAGAGGCGTTACCGCCGCTCTTTGTATTAAGTTCGATCCAAGCATTCATGTTGTTAACGTCTTTGCTTTCTGCGGCGGCGGCATAACACTGAATGCTGAAAATATTACCGATACCCATAAAGCTTTCGGCATCGGTTACATACAAATCGAATGCCCAAACAGTTTTCCCTTCGGCGTCGATAGCAGAAGTAATGTTCGTTGTGGCTTCCAATGCGGTGCTTCCTTCATCGGCATACCAAAACAGGTCAGTTTTGGTGCGACCGGAAAGATTATAGTTGAAAGCACCGGCACCTTGCATGTAATTGTTGGTTTCCAGTGTGGGTTCCGGCCGATCGGGAGACCCCGAGCACCCTGCGAGCCGATCCATAGAACGCCAAAGCACTTTACCGGTATCGGCAATCGCAAAAGAACCGGCAAACATGGTAACAACCATCATCACAACTAAAAGGATAGCCAGCGATCGTTTAAAAAGTTTTTGCATGATTTTTTCCTCCTAAAAATATTTTAAGTAATGGATTATTTCCCGCAGTCTGTATTGCTGATAGATATTGCTTTTTAAAACCACGATACTTTAACCACTATATACATCATAAATCATAAATTTTGATTTGTAAAATCGATTTTAGTCATCTTTTTAATATTTTGGTCGTTTTTTCAACGAAGAATCCTTTCCCTTAAAAGAATGTTTTTATGGATACCAATAAGAACCCACCCTCCATTCACCATCGACCGTTTTGCTTCGATGGTACTTTTTCAAAAAAATAAAAAGATATGGCTGTAAAAACGTTCTGTGATTACAACCATATCTTTGTTCTATTTTACGTTCCAATATTTAGTCCAAACGGAGATATACATTGAGGATTCGTTTCGCGCACGCTTCCAAATCCGCCCGCGTGAGTTCACCGCTTTTCATTGCCGCCATCAGGTCATCGGGATAGCCGACGGGCATTTTCATATCGTTGCCGGCTTTTACCTCTGCCACCGGGTCATTCTTAATGCCCCAGTCGGTAGCAACCATACCGCCAAAGCCCCACTCCTCCCGAAGGATGCCCTCCAGCAGGTCGGCAGATTCACTGGCGTGAAT
>JAFYMD010000078.1 GCA_017556785.1 Clostridia bacterium
AAGCCGCTAAGCGCATGATTTGTCAAGAGGAATACAATTTCACCGAAATTGCCGAGCGATTGGGATTTTCCTCGTTACACTATTTCTCTCAATGGTTCAAAAAACAAACCAAGCGCTCCCCCACCGAATATGCTACGTCGGTCAAAGGCCAAAGCGATGAATAACAAAAAAAATGCACGAACGAGCTGACACCCGTTCGTGCATTTTTTGCAATTATACATTTTTGAAAAAAGCAACTGCCACCGCGCCCGGACCGACGTGCGTACCGATCACACTACCGATGATGGTCGTGGGCAACCGATCTTTATATGCTTGCCAAAGCGGCGCGCTGTCGATCATATACTTTTGCAACAAAGCGTCGGACAAGCCGGTGTAACCCAACAAGATCGGATAGGTAAAATCCACACCGCCTGCTTTTTCCATTTCACAAACCAACAAATTATTGCCTTGTTTAGAACCACGGGCTTTTCCCAGCACGGTAATCTCCCCCAACCGCAGGGACAACACCGGCTTAATGTTTAGCAATCCACCGGCGATAGCGGCTGCTTTTGACAACCGACCACCCCGTTTCAAATACTCCAAGGTATCGACCAACGCGACAATGCAGACTCGTTGCTTTTCTTGCTCTAACCGCTGAGCAATCGTTGCGGCATCTAACCCTTCTGCTACCAATTGCAAAGCACGTTGCGCCAAAATTCCGCCGCCGATTGCCG
This sequence comes from Clostridia bacterium, assembly GCA_017556785.1. Taxonomy (GTDB): domain Bacteria; phylum Bacillota; class Clostridia; order Oscillospirales; family Acutalibacteraceae; genus UMGS1484. The sequence continues at coordinate 714 of JAFYMD010000078.1, forward strand.
CAGTTTTCGTGTCTACCACATAAATGTTGGGATATTCTGTCGCCGCAATACAGGCACTTTGATAGGTGCCAGACAAAGTGGAGGATAAGGTAAGCACCACCGCACTCTCCCCTGCTTGTGCCATGGCGGAAAACACCCGCTCAAAATCCGAGGGGGATGCTTGACTGGTACGGGGCAGTACATCGCTTTCCACCAATTTTTCGTAAAACATTTCGTGGGTCAAATCCACCGTGTCCACATACTCCTCTTGGTCAAAAATCACCCGCAAAGGAACTACCGTGGTTTGCTCTTTGTATTGGGGAAGCAAATCAAAGGTAGAATCGATTACAATATTTACTTTCATCTTGTTCACCTGATCGATAAAAATTGTTGATTTATCAACAATTTGCATTGTACCACGTTTTTGTTGAAATGTCAACATCTTTTATGAAAAAGAAAAACACGTTCCGTCAATGAAAAATCGGAACGTGTTTTTGCGGGTTATTTCAACAGAATACGGCCGTAAAACATGGTTTCGTCCGCTTGGTTTTTACCCATAGTATAAATTTGGTTACCCTCTCGCAACACACAGATTCGAACTGCCTGATTCACCAACAATTCTTTGCGATAATGAATTTGAAACAGTTCTATCACTTGGTGGGGTTGCAAATGAATGGCATTTAAAATAAAGTTGGCATATTTGGTATTGTTGACGTGACCGTTCATGTCCAAATCGGAATATCCCGGTGTCACAAGCACCTCTTCGCCCGTTGATTCAAAATCCTTGAGGCGGAGCATTTTTTCCTCAAATACCACATCTTCACAATAAACCAATTCGGTGGGATAAATCTCACGGGCGCGAATCAATTTTCGTTTTTCCCCGTCCATAATTGCCCAATCAGAAGTCCCTTTTATTAGCAATTCGCCATCTAAGGTTTCCATGCGAAAATCCCGTCGGCAGGTTACCGAATGGGCGGGCAACGGCCACGTAACCACCCGTATGTTTTGGTACATATGGGGATGTTGCACGATTTGATATTGTACCCCCGACAAGATCCACATTTGATTTTTTTCCGCTAATTGCGGAAATCCAATGCCCAATTCCATAGCATGTCTGCCTGCGGCATCTTGAAACAAATCCATGACCCCTGCCGGTTGTAAATGGTGGTAACAATCAAAATCGCCCGCTCGCAAGGGGTACTCTTTGGTAAAGGTCGATTTCATAAATTACAATACCCGAACCGCAGTAATCACAGGTTGATTGGGTTTGGTAACGGTGCCGTTGTTGTCAATTACGGGAGTAGCTTCGCAAATTTTGTCTACCACTTCCATACCTTCGGTAACGTAACCAAACACAGCATAATTGCCGTCTAAGAAAAAGCTGTCTTCATGGACGATAAAAAACTGAGAGGAAGCCGAGTTGGGCATCATAGAGCGAGCCATAGAAATGGCACCGCGGGTGTGTTTCAAAGGATTGGCGACACCGTTTGCCAAAAATTCCCCTTTGATTTTTTGTTCAGAACCACCGGTACCGTTGCCCAAGGGGTCCCCACCTTGAATCATAAACCCGGAAATAATGCGGTGAAAGGTAAGGCCGTCATAAAAGCCTTCTTGTGCCAAAAGCAAAAAGTTTTGGGTGGAAATGGGGGCATGATCGGCATCCAATTCCACGCGAATGGTACCGTAATCTTGTGTTTCGATTTCTACTAAATGTTTTCCTGTTAACATAAATTATTCTCCTTTTGGTTTTAGAATACGTATGGTGGTTTTGACTTTAACCGCTTGATTAATCTGCGCCATTAAGGTGTCGATTCCGCTCCCGTTTTGGGAAGAAACCGGCAATTTGACCGTATCCGGCGGCAAAAAGTCCATTTCTTTTTCGATTTCTTGCAGTCGTTTGGCCAATTGGGTTTTGTTCAGTTTATCGGCCTTGGTCAGTACTACCACAAAGGGCAGTCCGCTGTCCGCCAAAAAACGAAGCATGGTATCGTCGTCTTTGGAATGTGGATGACGAATGTCAATGAGTTGGGCGATCAAAGCAATGTTACGATCTTGAGCAAAATAGCCTTCAGCCAATTCCGACCAGCGGCGCCGCTCGGCATCGGGACGTTTGGCATAGCCGTAGCCGGGAAAGTCCACAAACCGCACCGTATCCACCTTATAAAAGTTAATGGTTACGGTCTTACCCGGTGTTGCCGACACACGCGCCAAGGCTTTTCGATTGAGCAATTTGTTCAGCAAGGAAGATTTTCCCACGTTGGAACGCCCTGCAAAGACAATTTCGGGTAAGGTAGGTGCAGGCAATTGGCGGGACGTTCCCGCCGACATTTCATATTGCGCCAAATGCAGATTCATTCCCGTTACCTCCCTTGGCAATAGCCGGGTACGGTAGATGCTTTGGTACCTACCCCACGGCAGATCACGTCGTTTTTGAGTTTTTCGGTACGTCGATAGGTATTGTCGGAAAACGCAACAGGCAACACCTCGTCAATGGTAGAAACCCCCACAAATTGCAGGTTGTCTTTTACCACCGATTCCACTTCTTCCAAGTCGGGCAGGTTGTCTTTGGGAATGATCACGGTTTTCATCCCTGCTTTATAAGCCGCCATAGATTTTTCTTTTAACCCGCCGATCGGCAACACGCGACCGCGAATGGTGATTTCACCCGTCATGGCAACGTCTCCCCGCACGGGGCAACCCGAAAAGGCCGAAATCAGCGCAGTCGCCATAGTAATGCCTGCCGAAGGACCGTCTTTGGGCACGGCACCTTCGGGGGCATGAATATGTATGTCGCATTCGGTATGGAAATTTTCTTTCACGTTCAACTGATCCATTCGACTGCGAATGCAACTGATCGCCGCATTGGCAGATTCTTTCATCACGTCACCCAACGAACCGGTCAATTGAATCTTGCCTGTCCCTTTGAACACCGCGGTTTCGATAGGAAGCAACTCGCCCCCCACGCTGGTCCAAGCCAATCCGTTAACCAAGCCCACACTCCCCTTTTCAGCAGGCGGTTCGGCTTTGAAACGGCGAGGTCCCAACAAGGTTCCCAGATCAGACACCTTCAATTTTCTTTCGGTCACCTCGCCCGCCACGATCTGCTTGGCGGTCTTGCGACACAAGGTGGCAATCTCACGTTCCAAATTACGCACGCCCGCTTCTTTGACGTAACCGTCGATTAACCCGTATAACGCGGCAGGTGTCATGCGAAATTGTTTGGCGGTCAGACCGTGACGCAGGGTTTGTTTGGGGATTAAATGCTGTTTTGCGATTTGGAATTTTTCTTCTCTGGTATAACTGGACAAGGAAATGATTTCCATACGGTCGCGCAAAGCGGCGGGAATGCTGTCCAAATCGTTGGCGGTCAACACAAACAACACTTTGGACAGGTCGAAGGGAATTTCCAGAAAATGGTCTTGGAAGGTACTGTTTTGTTCGGGATCCAAGGCTTCTAACAAGGCCGCCGAAGGATCGCCCTTATAATCAGACGCCAGCTTGTCAATCTCGTCCATTAAAATCAAAGGATTCATACATTTGGCTTGCCGCACCGCTTCCATAATGCGCCCGGGCATAGATCCGATATAGGTGCGCCGATGTCCGCGAATTTCCGCCTCGTCTCGCA
>JAFYMD010000079.1 GCA_017556785.1 Clostridia bacterium
CCGCATCGTCCTGCTCGGTCAGCTCACATTCGGGGAACGTGCCCGAACATTCGGAAATCAGATCGTTATAATCGTCGTCAAAAGCGGGGCAACCATTTCCGAAATAAATCAGGGTGCAGTTTTTGCTGATTTTGTCGGCTACCGCTTCTACCCGTCCGATAAATTCACTACCGAAAATCAACACGTCTGCTTGTGCTAAATCCAAGCAATAGTCAATTTCGTCAGGAGAATAACGGAAGTTCAGCGGTACTGCCAAGGCACCGGTTTTCAAAATACCGAAGTAAATTGGCAACCAGTCAATGCAGTTCATAAGCAGTATAGCAACCTTTTTCCCTTTGCCAATACCGTTTTGTTTTAACATATTGGCAAGGCGGTTTGCCTTTTCATTGAACACCGCCCAAGTGATTTCACGGCGATAGTGTTTCACCTTATGGGTAGGTTCTACCAATTCATATTCATGCCAAGTAAGGCGACGGGTTTCGGGCTGCTCGGGGTTGATTTCCACCAGCGCCGTATCGTCTGCAAACTCACGAGCGTTGCGTTCCAATAAATGTACAATGGTCATTTTTTTCATTCCTTACCTATCTTAATCAATAAGTCTTTGTATACTTTAACACTTTAAAGCGAATATGTCAACCCTTCCCTTTCATTTTTTATAAAAACTTTTTTGAAAATCCGCCAAAAACCGCAAGAAAAGTCATTTTTTAGGATTTTTTCATTCACCTCTTGACAAACATGCTTTAAAGTGCTAAACTAACAACTACAAACTTTAATGCTTTAAAGTTTTCATGCTTTAAAGCAAAGAAAGGTCGTAATGATTATGAACAACTTCTCATCCATCCTTGCAGCAACCCCCACCCCAACTACGGCCTACATCGCCGTGCCTATGCTTATCTGCTTTTTTGCTTTGATGCTTTGGGTAGGGTTTGCTTGCCGCAAACATACCAAAAGTGTGGACAGTTTCGTTTTGGGCGGTCGTGCTGTGGGTCCTTGGCTTACCGCATTTGCCTTTGGTACTTCGTATTTCTCGGCAGTTATCTTTGTTGGTTATGCAGGACAGTTCGGTTGGAATTTCGGATTAGCTTCTACTTGGATCGGTCTTGGTAACGCTTTTATCGGATCATTGCTGGCTTGGTCGGTGTTGGGACGCCGCACCCGCGTAATGACCCAACACTTAGGAAGCAAAACCATGCCCGACTTTTTTGAAAAACGGTATGATTCCAAAGCTCTAAAAGTAGTGGCATCGTTTATAGTATTCGTATTCCTGATCCCCTACACCGCTTCGCTATACAACGGACTTTCCTCCTTGTTTAACAACGTATTTGCTATTCCTTATTGGGTTGTTGTTATAATTATGGCAGTACTGACCGGTATTTACGTCATTTTCGGCGGATATATGGCAACCGCCGTCAATGATTTTATTCAAGGCATCATTATGCTGGTGGGTATCGTTGCGGTTATCGTGGCGGTACTGCACCAAAACGGCGGATTTACCGCCGCAGTGGAAGCCTTATCCAATCAAGCGGGACACCAATACACCTCGCTACTTGGTCCTGACCCTACCTCCTTGTTATTTGTGGTGCTGTTAACCTCGCTTGGCACTTGGGGATTACCGCAAATGGTAGGCAAATTTTACTCTATTAAAGATGAAGGCTCCATAAGAAAAGGTACCATTATCTCCACCTTTTTTGCCATAGTCGTAGCCGGTGGTTGCTACTTTTTGGGCGGTTTTGGTCGTTTGTATGATTCTCCCGCCCTTTATAGTGCAAGCGGAAAGATCCTTAACGATAAGATTATTCCCACCATGCTTTCCAATCTTTCTCCTGTAATTGTTTCGCTGATTATTGTGTTGGTATTGGCGGCATCCATGTCTACCCTTTCCTCTTTGGTACTAACCTCTGCTTCTACCCTCACGCTGGACGTGGTAAAACCCTTACTTACCAAGAAAAAAGAAATGAGTGAAGCAAAAAGCGTGTTGATCATGCGTTTATTTATTGTTTTCTTTATTGCTCTTTCGGCGGCAATCGCTATTTTAAAAGACACTCTTTGGTCCAACAACGTGTTTATTGCACAAATGATGGGGGTCTCTTGGGGCGCATTGGCGGGCGCGTTTTTGGCACCATTTCTCTATGGGTTATACTGCAAAGGAACCACCAAAGCCGCCGTGGTGGCAAGTTTTATTTTCGGTACAGGCTTAGAGCTTGTGCAGTTGTGCATTAGTGTTGGTTGGATCTCGGTGAAAGGTCTCGCTGTTTTGGAATTCGTATTTACCAACTCCCTCTATTCCGGGGTATTTGCCATGGTGGGCGGTTTGATCATAGTGCCTATCGCAAGCTTTTTCTCCGCCAAAACCTTACCTCAAAACTTAGACGAAAAGTTCTCATGTTATAATGAGCCGGTAGTTACCACCAAAAAGAAATCGCTCGGTTAAAACCCAAGGATGAGAAAGGAGCTCTTTCTCATCCTTTTTTGTTGACAAATTATTGCCGGCATTTTACAATGATGAAAAAGGAGGTCGCAGCTCATGGATTTTACCTTTCACGACACCGTCTCGAAAGAAGTGCTTTGCAACTATCTCAGTCGTGCAGTCACCTTTGCCTGTTCACCGCTCTCTTTGACCCAAACACCCTATGCCTATGATTTCATTTTAGACACAGGTGCCAAATATATTTGTCGCGCCGCCCATTGCTGGGTACCGTCGGCGGCGGATTACGGCACCTATTCCGAACAACGGGAATTCATTGAAAAGGTGCACCAAAGCGATTCTGAAATCGTATTTGAGGCATGTATTTTTGAAAACGTAACCAAGGCAGTAGAAACCATAGCCATTCCCCCTTACGTGTTTGAGGAATTTGGTCTGCCGGTGGAAAATCGCTGTTTTTCTCTTGAAAAACTCACCTATGCTGACGGTCTTTTATGGGAGTTAATCGGCAAAGACGCAGGCGTTCCCGATATCACCCAAACCGAAGCCCAAATGTTTTTTTATTATCGTGCCTGTGAATACATAAAGCTGGGTTACGAAGCCCTGCACATGGGGCAGATTGAATGGATTGGTTACCATGATCCCCAACGGATAGCGTACACAGATATTGTTCAACGGATTCGTACCTTTGCCAAACAACATGCTCGTCGAGGTTTTGTATTTCTGAATTGCCACACCCACGGGGATCTAGGGTCTGATGGCAGATTGCTGTTTGATTTTCATATGTTCCCCAGTCGTCCCAAAGCAGTAGGAACCGAAGCGCGTCGTCCTACCAAAGACAATCCCCAACGCTGTATTTTGGAACATAATCATTTAGATTCCATTTACGGAAAAAGTTTGGGCGGTAAAACCTACAGCGGATGGGAGTGTGATTCTCTGCCTTACTTGGTGGAGTTAGACAATTATGGCAACAACCCTGCCATTCGCAATCAGCCCAACCCTGACTTGATTGAAAGTTGGGGCATGGACGAGATCACCTGGTTTGCCAATCAACCCGATGCTTACCGTGCCGAATTTTTGCAATACGTTCATCGTTGGATGAGAGAACAGGCGCAAGGCGACGGCTATTTTGCCATGCCGGGACACCGTGTCGCTGAGATGTACAATGAAAAAGGCGACGTTGTCGCAAAGCAATATTCCGCCTGCCACCCCGATGTTTTTGCCGGTGGGGCGGGTGACCAAGCGGTGATTCGCGCACTATTTCATGAATAAGACGGAATATCAATCAACCGTTTGCTGTAAGGTACTTGCCTTGTGGTAAACGGTTGTTACATTTAACATATAAATTATATCATATTGGGGTTGCAAAACTGAATTCACTGTGTTATAATTGGCAACGATATCCCAACGAAACCTTTGGACAAAACCGAAGGTGGAGGGAACTCTGGAGAAGTCCGTTTTATACGGGTGCCGAAGGTGCAAGGCAAAATCTGCCGAATCTCTCAGGCAAAAGGATAGAGTGCAAATCATACAATGCGGTATCTTTTCTTTTTCGGAGTTGTTGCGTTTTGCAACAACTTTTATTTTTTGGAGGTATGAAAAATGACTGAGGTTGTAATGGAAATCGTTGCTACACTCAATGCCTACCTTTCAGACTATGTATTGATTGTTCTGTTAGTGGGTATCGGCATTCTGTTCACCCTGCGCACCAAATTTGTGCAAGTGCGTTGCTTTGGTCAAGGGCTCAAACAAGTATTCGGAGGTCTTTCCTTGAGAGGCGGTAAACAAGAAGGGGGCTTAAGTTCCTTCCAAGCACTTGCTACTGCTATTGCCGCTCAAGTTGGTACCGGCAAC